>JAKLDZ010000262.1 GCA_022703255.1 Myxococcota bacterium
ACCGCCGCCGGCCAGGCTGCGGTAATCATGTCGCGCTCGGCCTGCAGCACCGGTGCCCGCTCTGGCGTTGCACTTTGCAGTTCCTGATCGATAGCGACGACACGATCCAGTGCGCTGGCGCTCTTCGGCGCGATGTCCTTGGGGAGATCCTTGATCTTCCAGCCCTTCTTCTGGGCCGTCTCGCAGCCGCCCCACTTCTGGTCGGTCGCAGCGCCACCCTTCTTGAGGATGATGATCTCGACGCGGCGGTTCTTGTCCTTCGCCTCTTCGGTGGTTGCCGGATCGATGGGGCAGTGCGAGCTGTAGCCCTCGGAGCGCATACGCTTGGCGTCGATGCCGAGCTTGACGAGCTCGTCCATGACCGCCTTGGCGCGCTTCTGCGTCAGGGGCTTGTTGATGCCCTCGGTGCCGTCGATGTCGGCGTGGCCGGCGACCTCGAAGAACTCGATCTCAGCGTGCTCCTTGAGCACGTTCGCGATGTTCTCGATGAGCGGCTTGGACTCGGCCTTGATGTCCGCCTTGCCGTTTTCGAACATGATCTTGTCGTTGATCTGGACCTTGCTCCCCACAACCTGCACCTTCGGCGGCTTCGGGCAGCCAGCGAGCTCGGCCTCGCCCGCCTTGTCCGGGCACTTGTCCGCGTCGCCCTTCACGCCGTCCTTGTCGGGATCGTCATCCACCGGGCAGCCGTTGTTCGTCGCCGGTCCAGCCTGATCGGGGCACTTGTCGTCGGCGTCCGGAACGCCGTCGCTGTCCTTGTCAGCCGGGGGCGGAGGAGGAGGGGGAGGCGGCGGAGGAGGAGGCGTGCCGATCTGCAGGCTGCCTTCCGCAGAGCCGCACCCGGTCGTGCTCATCGCAAGACCCGTGCATCCCAAGACCAACACCACTGCCACACCAAGCGTCCGAAGATTTCGCATCATCTACTCTCCATCGATGGCTTCCACAGGGGAGACCCGTCATCACGGCGGGCGGTGGGACCAATCGCGATCGACTGCTCCGCGCGCTACAGACCGGCCCCTGTCTAGTTCAACAAACACGGCATTGCTATCGAAATCTGGGGCCGAGGGGCAACTGCCAGGGGGCCGCTCCCCTGGCTCGACATCCTCGATTCCGGTTTCCCGGCAACCGACTTTCCTGCGACCGAACCCTCGGCAGGGTCGCCCACCGTTCCGTCTGCATGGACGCCCGACTCCCCCAAATCGGCTCACCCCCTCCCCGCCACCGCCATTCAATATGTGTTGAACCGCCGCGCGCCCCCTGCGCTAGGGTAGTCGCGCCATGCGCCTCCCCCTCCGCCCGCCGCGCCTCCTCTTCCCTGCGGCCTGCGTCGCCGTGTGCGCAGCCTTCCCACGACCCGCCTCCGCCGAAGACTTCGCCGCCGACGGCTCCCTCACCTTCGATCCCCAAGCCGCATACGCCAACGGGTTCGAGGCCCAGGTCCCAGACCCCGATGCGTCCGGACCCCCCCTCGACGTCGTCGAGGACGCCGCCTCCATCGAAGGCTCCCACCTGCTGCGCGTCGACACCGCCTGGCAGCCCCTCGAGATCCCCTTCCGCCTCCCCTCCGCGCAAGCCGTCTACCGCGCCAGCCTCTGGGTCCGCGGCAACGCCATCGCTGCCCTCGGCACCGGCTACGACGACGACGCCGCCGGCGACTTCGTGCAGCTCTTCCCCACCGGAAGGATGACCAGCGACGATTGGATCGAGCTGCAATCCGCGCCGTTCAGCGTTGAGGGCCCCCGCGGCGCCTACGGTGTCCTCATTCTGATGGGCTCCTTCGACGCCGACGCCATCGAGCTGGTCGCCGATCCCGCCGAGCTCTTCACGCCCCTGCGCGCCTGCTCCGGCGCAGCGGATCCGATCTGCGGCCCCGAAGGCCAGTGCTTCGCGCAATGGTGCCGCCAGGCCTCCGCTTGGGTGCCCCCCGTGCCCGAAGGCGATGACCCCGACCTCGGCATGCCGCGACGCGCCCTGCTCGCGCGCTCCCTCGAGAACCGCCTGCGGTTCTTCTTCGGCCCCTACGAAAACCGCAGGCTCGACCTGCCCGCTGCCCTCGCCCAGATGCAGTCCGCTGCGTCGGGCGGCGGCCGCTGGCGCTTCTGGAACGGCTTCGCCACCGCCATCCACCGCCTTCACGACTGGCACTCCGACACCTCCGCCATCGCCTCCTGGGCCCTGGACAACCGCAGATCCCTCAACGTCTGCTTCCTCGAAGGCGACGCCGACCTCTCCCACGCCATCGCGGCGAAAGACCCCGACCTGCCTGACATCCTCGTGGCCTACACCGGCTCGGGACGCACGTGGGGATTGAGCCAGGGCGATCGGCTCGTGGCCATCGACGGCCAGCACCCCATCGCCTGGATGCGCTCGCTGATCGCCTACGACTGGGACTACTTCTCCCCCAACGATCACACCGGCTGGGCGGAGTTCGCCGAGCGGATGCGCTCCTCCATCCCGCGCTACGCCCGCTCCATCACCGTGGTGCGCTGCCCCGGCGGCGCGTGCTCCGCACCCGAGGAGATCGCGGTCACGTCGATCCCCGAGGACGATCCCGAGGACGGCGCGACGATCGTGCGCTGCGACAACCGGCCGACCCACATCGTCGATGGCGTCCCCGAGAGCCACGGCGTGGGTGAGAAGGTGTTCGGCGGCCTGGTGAAGGGGACCCAGGCCGACGAGAAGCTCTACGGCATGGTCTGGGACACGCTGTACGGCAGCGGCTCGAGCGACGCGGCGATCAAGGCCGAGGTGGCGAAGTGGGCCGAGGCCAAGGGCGTGCTGCTCGATCACCGCACCGGCAACGGCGGCACCAGCGCGGGCCCCGAGCCGATCGTCGGGTTCGTCCGCCCCCCGGGCAAGGTGCTCGTCGACCTGTGGCGCAACTTCTCCGACGATGAAGGCCCCAAGGACCAGGCCGAAGGGCTCGCGCTGTACGAAGCGAACAAGGCCAGCGCCTGGTCGGCCGGGAGCAGCTCCGCCAAGACCGACGTTCCGGTCGCGCTGCTCATCACGCGCTGCGGCTCGGCCAGCGACTACCTCCCCCAGGCGATGAAGGGCGCACCCCGCGTGCGCATCTTCGGCCCCCATCCCACCGCCGGCGCGTTCTCCAGCTACATGAGCCTCGACTACTGGTCCGGCATCATGCACCGCCTGTCCATGCAGGACGCGATCACCCCCGACGGCGCGGCCCTGGTCGCCCACGGGGTGGAGCCCGACGAGATCGTGCTGCCGAGGCAATCGGACCTGATTCTCGGAAAGGACACCCTGGCCGAGCGAGCCCTCGCCTGGCTGCGCGCGGAGGTGACGCCATGAGCCGCCAAGCGTCCGGACTCCTGCCGTGCTTCGCGCTGGCCCTCGCAGGCTGCTGGGGCGAAGGGGGCTACGCCTCCCCGGCGCCCTCCTGGTCCCAGGATGCTTCGGGTGCCGAAACATCCGTCGACGCCGCCTCCGACTCCACGCCTGCCGAAGCTGCGACCGACTCCGCCCCCCAGCTCAAGCGCACCGTGCTGCTGCGCGATCCGTTCGGCAACTACCGCGAGGGCGACAACCTGCTCATCGACGGCGACTTCGAATGGACCGGCGGCCTGATGTCGTCGCAGACCCCCTGGTGGGTCTCCCCCATGCTCATCAGTTGGTCCGCTCCCGACATGCTCGTCGGAGCTCGGTGCCACTCCGGCATGAAGTGCGCCGTCCTCGGCCCCTCCCAAAGCATCGCCGGCGCCGGCGTCGGCACTCGCGAGCCCGGACTCCAGCTCTCCGCCTGGATCCACCCCGCACTGCCCGATTGCTCCCTCGTCTCCGTCTCCGTCGGCCTGTGCGCTGGCATCATGTCCGCCGTGCACCCGATCGACTCCGTCTCCTCTGCGCCCGATGCCGACGGCTGGTGCCGCTTCGACGGCGTCGTGCCCGCAGGAACCTCGCGCGCCTGCGTGTTCGTGAGCAACGAGTCCGACGCCGACGAAGCGCGCGTGATTGTGGACGACCTCGTGCTCCGTCCCGCCTCGCACGCCGGCTCGGGACTGCGACGCCTGCCCAGCCCGCGCCACCTCGCAGCCGTCGAGCAGCTCCGCAAGGGCGCCCGCGAGCTCTTCCAACCACGCCCCCCGGCCTGGACATCCCCTCCGCCCGTCGAGCTCCGGAGCAAGGTCCGATGAGAACCCTCGCCCTCCGCGCGACCAGTGCCCTCGCCCTCCTGCTCGCTACTCCCCCGGCCCTCGCCGGCGAGTTCGACCCCCAGGGCAACTTCCTCTTCGCTCCCCAAGCCCTCGTCTCCGAAGGCTTCGAAACCCTCGTCGGCTTCGAACCCGCCTTCGTCGACGCGGGCGTCCCCAACGGCATCGAGTGGCTCGAGCCCGTCGACTCCGCCGACGCCCTCGAAGGCTCGCGCTACGCCAGGGTCGCCACCTCCCACAACTGGGATCAGGCCGTCATCCCCGTCTCCCTGTCCGCCGCCCAACAGTCCGTCCGCGTCCGCCTGTGGATGCGCCACAACGAGATCAATGCCACCTTCGTCGTGCGCTACGCGTCGTCGTCCGGCAAACGCCAGACCGCCGCGCTCACCCCCACCGGACGCTGCACCAGCGACGGCTGGGTGGAGCTCGAGAGCGCGCGGGTGTCGATCGACGGCGGCGACGTGTCGTCGGCGTACCTGGCGATCCGCGGCAGGGGCGAGATCGACGCGCTCGAGGTCGTGACCGACGGAGCGTTCCACGAGGCGACGGCGTGCAGGCGCGCCTTCGATCCGGTGTGCGGATCGGAGCGGTTCTGCGCGGCGGGATGGTGTCGCGACGGCGCGCACTTCGTGCCGGGGCTCCCGCCGCCGCACGAGCGCGATCAGGTCGTGGACTGGATCGAGTCGCGTCTGCGCTTCGCCTTCGGCGGCCACGAGACGCGCACGAAGTACCTCCCGCTCGCGCTCGAGGAGCTGGCCGGGATGCGCCATGCGAACTCGGCCTGGGAGTTCTGGAACGGCTTCGGCACCGCGATCCGCAAGCTGCACGACTGGCACACCGCCGCCTCCAGCCTGGCTTCTTCGATCCGCGCTCCCGCGAGCCTCAACCTCTGCTTCATCGAAGGCGACGCCGACCTCTCCCACGCGATCTGGCCGTCGGACCCCCGTTACCGCGACCTGATGATCGCCTACACCGGAAAGGACCGCACCGCCGGGATGAAGCGCGGCGATCGTCTCGTGTCGATCGACGGCATGCACCCGATCGCCTGGGCGCGCTCGCTGATCACGATCGACTGGGGGTGGTGGCAGGCCGACGACGACCGAACGAACGCGGAGTTCGCCGAGCGTCTGCGCGGGCTTATCCCGAGGTTCGCGGAGTCGATCACGGTGCTCCACTGTGACGAGGCGACGTTGAGCTGCTCTCCGACGCCCGAGACGATCCAGATCGCGTCGCTGCCGGAGGACGACGCCGATGCGCGGGAGCTGGTGACCTGCGACAACCGTCCCGCCTATCACCTCACCGACACCGAGGTGCCGAATCCGGAGACGCACGCGGTCAACTACAACATCTTCATCGGCCCGCTCGCCGATTCGCAGCCCGGGGAGAACCTCTGGGGCATGACCTGGGACACGCTATGGGGGCCGGCCTTCGAGTCCACGTTCCTGGGGCTCGGCAAGAAGTTCAAGGACAACGGCGTGCGCGGCGTCGTGCTCGACCACCGCGCAGGCATGGGCGGCACGCTCGACGCTCCGGAGGCGATGACGCGCTTCGTCCGCGAGTTCTCCAAGATGGGCCTCGGCATCTACTTCCGGCCGTCGGCCGGGTTCGAAGGCCCCGCAACGCCCGAGGAAGGGATCGCGATCTACGAGAAGTACCAGAAGGATCTCGACGCGGTGTACGACGTGGGGGGAGACGACGCGGACACGGAGCTCCCGGTGGCGCTGCTGCTGCATCGCGACGGATCGGCGAGCGACTACATGCCCTGGGGGATGAAGGGCGCGCCCAAGGTCAGGCTGTTCGGGCAAGGCCCCACGGCCGGCGCGTTCTCCACGCTCGCGGGCCTGTCGTTCTGGGGATCGCTCAGCATGCAGCTCGCCCACGGCGAAGCGGTCTCCGCCGACGGGCTCGGCATGATCGCCCGCGGCGTCGAGCCCGACGAGATCGTCGCGCAGAAGCAGTCGGACCTGATACGAGGCAGGGACACCGTCTACGAGCGCGCGCTGGCGTGGGTCCGATCGGAGATGAAGCCATGAGCCGCCGCATCGCCACCCTCCTCGCGTTTGCGCTGCTCGCCGGCTGCTCCGACGAGACGCGCGTGAATCCCGCGCCCGTGCGCTCCTCCGCTCCCGATGCGTCGATCCCACCGACCGACGCCGGCGCCGATGTGGCCGCGGAGGCGTCCGTGGTCCCGGAGGCGGGACCGCGCAAGCGCGAGGTCCTGCACCGCAACCCGTTCGGCAACCCGCAGGCCGCGAGCAACCTGATGTTCGACGGCGACTTCGAGTGGTCGGGCATGGGCTCCGGGATGTGGGCCGGCTTCTCCAACCAAGGGGAGGTCGACCTCGTGCTCGAGACCGGCGGCCTGTGTCGAAGCGGCCTGCGCTGCGTCGCCCTGGACCGCTCCTATGACCTGTACGGCTACGGAACCCGCGCCTCCCATTCCGCCGTCAAGGCCTCCATGTGGGCCCGCGTCCCCGGCAGCGATTGCGGCGTCGTGAGCGCCTACGTCACCTCGCTCATGTCGATCGTGATCTCGACGTTCACCCCTCAACTCCTCGCCGAAACCGAAGCCCCGGACGCTGCCGGGTGGTGCCGGTACTCCGTGGTGTTGCCGCAGAAGGACGACGGGGTGGGGCTCTACATCACTGCCTCCCTCGAGGAGGGCGAGACGGTGATCGTGGACGAGGTCGTGATCGCGTCGGCGGACGGCCTCTCGCCGATGAAGCTGGACCCGAAGCCGATGCCTGAGGACGTGCGCGGACGCATGGAGCGCAATCTCGCCGTCCACCGCAGGAATCGCTGGTTCGGCGTGCGAAGCGAGCCGCCCGAGGTGCGCTGAGCCGCGTGCTACAATCCCCACACCCATGTCTCCCCATCGCGCCCGTCGCTCTCGCGCGCACTTCCTCGCGCCAGCCCTGATCACTCTCCTGTCCGCCTGCTCCGACGTCCTCAGCTACGACGACGTCGGGTTCGTCGATCCGGACGGCGGCGCGGCTGGGGCTGTGGTGGACGGTGGGGCGGCAGTTGATGCGCAGGGGGGAGGGCCGGGCGACGCCAAGGACGACGGGGTGAAGGGGGACGCGCCGGGGGTGGACGGGGCCGTGGCAGACGCGGTGACGGTCGATCAGTCCACCCAGGACGCGGCGGAGCCGCCGGTGGATGCTTCGGTACCCGACACACCGGCACCGGCGTGCGGGGATGGGGACTGCAACGGCGCCGAGACCTGCGGGGACTGCCCTGGCGACTGCGGGGCCTGTCCCCCGGTGTGCGGGGACGGCAAGTGCGAGGCGGGGGAGTCCTGCTCGGCGTGCGCGGCGGACTGCAAGGTCACCACGTGTCCCTCGGCGCCAGCCGGGTTCGGCACGGGTGACGGTCTGAAGCCGATCGACGTCTGCGCCTTCCCGATGAGCGACACGAAGACCTGGGACTCGCGCGGGGCGGTGATTGCGCAGCTCGCGGCCGCACTGCCGGTCCGCACCGTGTCCCACGTCCTCGGGGACCTCAATCGCCAGGGAACGTCGGTGTCGTCGGTCCCGGGCCTGTCGAGCGTGCACCGCGGGATCAAGTGGGAGCAGGGCGACGTCGATGTCTCCTATTGGATTCCCCAGGGGATCACCGGCTCGGGCGACGCGGTCGCCGGGACGATCGGCGGGAAGAACGTCCTGGTGGTGAGCTGGTATTACGATGACACGTCGCCGAACAAGGGAGTTCGACTCGCCATCATGGACGCCGCGAGCAGGGCCTATCGCCTGCTCCTGCTGGTGGATCCGTACATGAACGGAGCGCGCCCCGACTTCAAGGCGATTCCCATTCACGCGGGAGGGCTCGCCTGGTTCAAGGACCTGCTCTACGTGGCGGACACGTCGAATGGATTCCGCGTGTTCGACATGTCGCGGATTCTGCAGGTCACCACGGGGGTCGACGACCTCGGGTGGGACTCCGCCGCATCGGTGTACCGCGCCTACAACTACAAGTACGTCGTCCCGCAGATCGGAGCCTACAAGCAGGTGTCGAGCTGCGCGCCGCGATTCTCCTTCACGGCGCTCGATCGCGCCACCACCCCGCCCAGCCTCGTGTCGGGCGAGTACATCGACGCGGACCCC
>JAKLDZ010000263.1 GCA_022703255.1 Myxococcota bacterium
GAGGCGCATCGGCTGCACGCCAAACGCGGTGAACGACGCGATCCGAAGCGGGTGTTGCGAGAGCTGGTTGGGGAAGTTGTCGACGACGCCGAGTTCTTGGGCCGGGTGAGTCTTGTGACGCTGCGGGAGCGGGGGGCGGAGTCAGGGCTGGCGGCGCTAATCGATGAAGCCGGAGCGGTGACTCGGTTGTTCTGAGCCGGGCACCATGGATCTCACATTTCCTGCGCTTCCGAGTCTGCATCACCACCGGACCGCCGGCGGCGTGCAACCATGGCGATGCCCACCGGAATGCTCGCAACCTGCAACGCATTTGATAGCTTGGAACCGGATCCGTCGGACAGAACGCCTGCCACCAGAATTGCCACGGCAATTGCGGCAGTCAGTCCTACACCCGTGACAAGTCGGGGGAGTGACTGCATCACCAGTCTGCCACAGGCGGCGGTGAAGCCCAGAAAAATCACAATGCGCAGAGCATCGGAGGGGGCTTCCGGAATGCCCGATCTCCTCGCGAACCAGGGCTCAATCAGGAAGGCAACGAGCGCCAGCACCGCGCCGACTCCGAGCAATATGCGGCCGAGTTTGTGGTTCTGCCTCGTCAGGGCCAGGGTCTCTCTATCCCTCGTCGCCAGCTTCGAGGCGAGTTCGTTCCGGGCTTGTTCCACCTGTTTGCGAAGTAAACGCTCTTGCTCCGTGTTTGCATTCATTTGGCTGATGAGCGTTTCCATCGCAGACACTCGCGCAGAAAGCGTTTCGTGCTCCGCCCGGGCGTCCGTCTCCCGGGCCTTTGCCTCACGGAGTTCCTGGGAATGGCGCTCTCGTAGCTCCTTGCTCTCGCGATCCTGTTGATCAAGCGTGGCCGCAAGCTCCTCACGAGCCTGTCTTGCTTCTCGCTCGTGGCGTTCCACTTCCGCAGCAAGCAGGGCTTGTCGCTCCTCTGCTGAGGAATTGAGGAACTTCTTGAGGCCGAGAGCGAACTTGCTGCAGGAATCCACTCGGTAAGGTTTCCCCTCAAGCACCGCCGACTTCGCATAGTCAAGCGCGAGCACCAGTTGGTGAGCCGGCGTGGAAAGAACATCCTCATGATACTCTGCGATCAGCCGAAGTTCCTCAATACCGAACAGGTTCTTTCCATCGCTCGTCCTCACATGATCATGGAAGAATGAGGAGAATACGTCCATGATCCGGGGCTCGTCGGACTGGGGCACGAACGGAGATATGCTTTGCAAGAATCCAAGGACGGAGTAGACGAGCGAGCGTCCATCTCCGACTACGAGGCTTGCGCCGGCGAGTACTAGGCTCCTGTCGTTGGTGAGGAACCAGACCTTGGGACTGACGCTCCGGGCGGCTTGCACCGCGAGAAGGTGGAAAGCGTCATGCCTCAGGACTCCGTCCGGCTTCTCCCACCCGCGAGTCTGGAGGCATGCCTCTTGGATCCGTTTCGCTATCCTGTCGTACTCGTCGTTCGTGAGAACTTCGGATTCGGTGCGGTCGTCGATTTGGATTCCAATTTCCCCCAGCATGGTCGAAAGGATGTCGAACGGTGCCAAGAAGGTTTCGACTGTCATCCTGGGATCATTCTCACGCTTGGCGATAAACGCCTCCAGGAACTCGTCATCTACGCTGGCCTTCAGAACCTCACTCGGATACTTTGCGATCACCTTGTCGAGTGCCGCACGACGGTCCGCTGCAACCCGACGGGCTTCGTTTATTGTGGCCCTGGTCACCAGTAGGGAAATCTCAAGGCGCTTGGCGATGCTCACCACCTCATCGAAGTCCCCGGCTTTTCCTTCGGTCCCAATCAGGCGGGGCACGATGACATTGGTGTCCAGGTAGAACTTAGCTCCCCGGAAGGCACCCTCCGCGATGGGGTCAAAGCCCCCCGAGTCCGTGCCAAGGAGTTCAGCGATGTAGTATCCCTGTGCCAGCGAGAACTTGAGCTGTATGTCGTCGGGCTCACGACTGATCAGAAACTCGCTGCATCTAGCTCTCAGGGAATTGATGGCGCCATCGGCAATATCGATGTTCGTCGTTGCGGCCCGGAATGCTGCCTCGACATCAAAGGAGCGAGCGACCGCGGTTGTCGTTCCCGTCACTGCTCGAGCGAGCTGTCTCCCGAATCTGATGAAGCATTCGGATATGAAAGCCCGAAAGACGATCTCCCCGGTTTCTCGAGGCATGAGAACGTCTAGATTCTCGAGCACGCGATCCAAGGCCCGGCTGTAGAGGGTCTCGGCAGAGGTCGTGGAGTTCTCGATCTTGCTTCGCCCCTGTTCGGTGAGATAGTAGCATCGCTTCTTGCGGACTTCGCAGAAGCCGACTTCGCCGACGGTGACCAACTTGTCAAGGGTACTTTTGACGACCTCCGTGCGTAAAGTCGGGCCATCCTTGCTGATGAGGGCAGCAAGGTCCCGCACTCGCACGGGTGCAGCTTCGCTGGAGCCGAGCATCGCACCTGCCACGATCCGGACCAGCGCGCGCTCGCGCAGAGACTCGGCTTCAGCGCTGTAGCGCAAAAGGGCGGCGTATATACATGTCCTGGTTCTGTCGTCGTCCGCAGAACCGCTCGAGTGTTTTCTTGTAGCCACTGGTTTCGCCATTGAATAGCGCAATTGGAAGACTTTTTAGACTTGAATCAAATCCCTCCACCCTCCCGCATCCTTCCCCCCCCCCTCGTCACTCCTGATCACCCTCCCCAACCCCCCCAGCCTCTCCCGTACCTCCTTCACCGGGTTCTCCCCCGATATCCCCGCCTGCGTCGATAGCAGGCTCGTCAGCGGACCCTTCAGCGCGTTCACCAGCATCCGCGGCGTCGCGTTCCAGGACCCGTGATGCCCCACCTTCAACACCGTCACATCCCCCAGGTGCCGCTCGATGTCCGTCGTGTCGAACGCCCCGATCCAGCTCCCCTGCTCCGTGTCCCCGGGCAGCAGGATCCCGTGCTCCCCGTACCGGATCAGCAGGATCAGGCTCCGGTTGTTCATCAGCTTCCCCGCCACTCCCAGCACGTCCTCCTCGGTCGCAACCACGTCCTCCAGTGGTCGTCTTCCCTTGCCCGGCAGCCGACAGTGCACGGGAGCAAACAGCGGCTCCTTCGAGCCCGAGCCCGAGCCCGACCCCGACCCCGCTGCCCTGAGCAGCCGCTCCGCCGCCTGCTCCCTCCGGAAAAACGACGGATCCTTCGGCGGCCCGAAACAGTCCACCCTCGCGTTCACCCCCGGAATCGACAACCCATTCCCGTCCGGCAGATACCGCCGCTTCGCTCCCCCGAACCCCGTCTCGTAGCGGATCCAGTCCGCATCCTGCTCGCGAATCCCGAACACGCTCAGCCCGATCGTCTCCTGCACCTGCAACGCCGCCGGGTCCCTCGGGTTCTCGGTCCACGGCAGCCATACCTCGCCCACCCGGAAGTGCTTGGGGTCGTCCCACAGCTCCTTGTTCTCCGTGAACCCGCAGTGGTGATCCGAGTGCAGGTGCGAGATCACCACGACCGCGAGGTCGCCCCCCGTCTCCTTCTTGATGTTCTTGAGCGCGGCATCCACGCGGTCGCGCTTCTGCTTCACGAACGTGCCGCAGTCCACCAGCACGTGGACCTTCTTGTCGAAGGTCAACAGGAAGCAATCGCCGAAGCCGACATCGTACATCCGGATTCGCAGGCTCATGACCACCACCCCGCGTGCACATGCTTCAGGCCCAACGCCGCCCAGGGGAGCTCGCGCGCCGACGGCGGCGCACCCGCCAGGAGATCCGCCGCGTACTCCGCCTGGCGTGCCTTCCTCTCCGCGTCGAGCGTGCTCCGGCTGATCGCGTAGCGAACCCCCGGACCCTCGTCGCCGCCGATCACCACCGTGCAGGCGCCCTCGAACTCGAGCTTCTTCTTCATCACCTCGATGCACCCGCCCGGCTGGTACGCCTGCACCACCAGGTCGTGACGCACGCGCCCCGTCGGCAGCATCCGCCACGCGGGCTGCACCGACCGCGTCTCGATCTCGCCCGCGCGCTTCTCGTCGAAGCCGAACAGCTTCGCGTTGCGACGCACGAGCTTCTCGACCTCCCGCCAGTATTCGCGCTTCCTGTCCGCATCGGGCGCTTCGCGCGGCGGACGATCGAAGAGCATCTTGTCGAAGTCGATGCCGGTGATGTCGGCGGCGCCGTCCATCGCGGGCCAGCGCAGCGCATCCTCCGACAGGCACGAGACGCCGGTCGGGTAGATCCCACGGTCGCGGAAGGCCGCGATCAGCGCACCGCGATAGTCGCGGGTGTCGTCGGGAACCAGGTCGAGGTCGGCGGTGATGAGCGCGCGCAGGAAGTCGCCGAAGCCGATGTCGAGGGGCGGGCAGTAGTCGACGGCGCGGATCGACATGGTGAGCAGGTGCGAGGCGGACTTGCGCGCCTGCTCGGCGAGCCGTCCCACCAGGTCCGGCGCGAGCTCCCCGGCAGGGAGCACGCCGGTGCCGTTGCTCGCGATGCGCAGCAGGTCGCGCGTGCGATGGCGGTAGATGGTGCCGAAGGCGTCGAAGACGGCGGCGAGCAGGATCGCACCGCGGTCGTGGCACTCGTGGGTGCGGGCGAGCTTCTGCGGCTCGCAGGGGCTGCCGATCGCCGTGCGCAGCGCGGCCCGCATGCCGAGGGCCTCGCCGAACTGACGTCCGATCTGGAACAGCGGCGCGACCTCATCGAGCCGCGCGCTTCGCCGGATCGCCTGCTCCACCACGCCGGGCAGACGGAAGCGCTGCAGCAGCGCCACCAGGTCCGCGAACGCCTCGTGGAAGGCGAGCGCGTCGGGCCCCGTCGGCTCCAGCGATCGCGGACGCAGCCCGTGCAGCAGCGCGTGCGTCGCCTCGTGCGCCACCACGTCGTGCGACAGGCACGTGTGGACCCACGCGCCCGGCAGGTTGCGTCCCGCGCTCTTGCGATCGGCCCGGAAGGAGCCGAACACCAGGTGCCCGCGCTGGGGGTCGTACCAGGCGTTGGCGTCGCGGGCGCCGTGCGGAAACACCTCGATGCTCCGCCTGTTGTTCGGACCTCCGAAGTAGGCGCGACGTCCGAGCGCGACCTCGAAGCGCTCGAGGGTCTCCATCACCACGGCATAGACCATCTGCTGGTGGAACCGTGGATCGGATTCCGAAGGAGCGAGTCCCTCCTGCGCGAGGAGCGACGGGTCATCGAGGTTCACGGGCTCGTAGTAGAGTCCGGCGCGTGGGTCGTAGTCGATGACCCGCACGCGGTCCCCGACAGGCCCGGGTTTCAGGTCCTTCTCGAAGGGAATCCGCAGGACGCTGGTGTTGTCCTCGAGCCCCTCGAGCAGGGGATCAGCAGCGGGGACGCCCATCCTGCGCACGGGCGGAGGCGGCACCAACCGGGGCGCGATCGATCCCATGGATAAGAGTCATTATCACGGATCGCTGCGGGGTAGAACACTGTCGTGTTCGTTGTTGTGGTTAGCCTGCGCAGCATTCAAGTTCACGAGGGAGCTAATCCAACGCTCGAAGCGTCGGAGTGTTCACGATTGGCGCGGAGCCGCAGGCAGGGAGAGGTGGGGAGACACGTGGAAAGCCACGTGCCGAGACTCGCGGTCAGTCCCGCCGACAGTTCAGCGACACGGGAGGCGTGGGGGGAGCAGGCGGCGTCGGCGATCCGGGCTCGGTGGGATCGTCTTCGATGGTCCCGTTCGATCGGATGTGGATGCTGCGGTACTCCTTCGAAGTCGGGCCGAGGGCGGTGCGCACCACGCGCTTGAACGCGAGATAGCCCTCGTAGGTCGGGCCATGGGCCTTGGCGCGCGCAGGCCGGCCACGGCCTCGTGCATCTCGTTGCCGCGGGACGAGTCCTTCTTGGCGATGAACGCTCCCGACCCGACCCGCAACACCGAACACCCACGAACCGTCCCCGCTCGCCCGCGGACCGAAGCCCGACTCTTCGCAGCCAACGTCCGCCGCAAAGGCGCGAAGTCTCGTGCCAAGCGAGCCGTGTCGAACCCCTGGGAGCCAACGTCTGCTCGCTCGGAGCCGACGTCTCGTTCCAAGGTACCGATGTCTGCTCGATGGGAACCGACGGCGCAGAGCCGGGAACCGACGGCCATCCGGTGCGGACCTTCGGCGTTTACTCTGGCTGGAACGGACAAGCTTGGGAACCGACGGCAGACGCTTGGGAACCGACGGGAGAGGCTTGGGAACCGACGGGAGAGGCTTGGGAACCGACGGCTGACGCTTGGGAACCGACGGGAGACGAGCGGCGAGCTCCGGCAGCCGTCTCCGGAAGCCTCGGAGGGGGGAGGAACCTCGTGGCTGGCGGCGGGCTACGCTCGCCAGGTGGGCGTCTTGTCCACGGATGATGGCGAAAACCCCGGCGTGTGAGAGGCGCCCGACCGGACCGGAGGGCGGGGTCGAATCGAGCCGCCCCCCCTCACCCCTGCTCCCGCTTCCACGCCCCGTCATGGCTCAGCGACGCCTTGCGCCCACACCCCTCCACATCCGCCTTCGTGCGCGCCTTCACCTTCACCGACACCTGCACCTTGCCGCACTTCAGCTCCTTGCCCGCGACCGTCAGAAGCTCGTCGGCCGTCTTCTCCAACCCCCGCGACAGGTCCTTGATCTGCTGCAGGGTCTCCTCCCCCTTCAACCACTCCTGCGTCTCTGTCGGAAGCGCGCGATAGGCCTGCGGAACTCCCACCTTCGATACCACCGCTGCCCACTGCTTGTCGTCGAACTTCATCAACGCAAGCACCAGCATCGCCCCTTCGATCGTATCGAGGTCATCCGTCCACGCCTTCTTGCACGTGACCTTGAACATCTGCTGCTGCAAGACGCTCTCGAGCAGCTTGAGGTTCTCCGGCGTCGAGGCCTTGAGAATCCGCGCCTGGTTGAACTCCGACGACGACAGCGTCACAAGCATCAGCTCGTGCGCGAAGTCCGATGCGTCGCTCGCGCCGAGAAAACAGTGCGGCGCCTCGGCCGAGGCGGCTGCCGCGGGCGCAGCGGTGGGCGCCGGAGTCGAAGCCGACGACGTGGCTGCAGCGCCGGGATCGGCAGCTTTCTGCTGCGTGGACGGGGAGCCGCATCCGGCGAGCAGCAGGAGCGGCAGGGTGGCGGTGACAACGACATGGCCGATGTTCATTCGGCGGATTGTCGGCGCAGTGCGATGCGCCGTCAACGCGCTCCGGAATCACTCGTTCGTCGGTGCCGGCGGGCGATCCCGTACCTCGATCGGCGCAGCCGCGTCGGCCTTCTTGTTCGCACCGGCATCCGGGGACGGCGACGACTCCGGCGGCGGCGCCGCGTAGCGCGGATCCTGCGGCACCAGCACCTGGCCCGAGCCGGCGTCGGGATCGACCGCGTCCGCATCCGGCGGAGGCGGGGGAGGGGGATCGGGCATCACCGCGGGCGGGTTGTCGCGCACCTCCATCTTCGGCGGCGGGCACCCCGCCACCGTCATGCTCAGGGCAACCGCGGCCGCGATCTGCAGGTTGCCGGCGGAGCGCTGCGGGAGCGGCGCCGGGGCGTGAACCCGGGGCGCGACGCCGTGAATGTGGACCCGGAACCGCCTCGATCCGATCTCGATCTCGTCCTGATCGAGGAGCACCACCGGCTTCGCACACGGCACGTCGAGGGAACGGATCGCCCTACGAACGATCACCGCGACGGCGCCCTCGGGGCGGTAGAGCATCAGCCTGTCGTCGCCGGAGACCCACAGCTCGCAGGCGAGGGGATGCGGGCTCCTCCAGACGATCGTCGCGGCCGGAGCGAGGCCGAGTCCGGGGGTCCTGCCGACGACGGCGACACACCGCACGAAGCGGTCGGACGTCGAGGAGGCATCGAGGTCTTCGAGACAGAGGGCGAGGGGTTCGGGCATGACGGCTCCGATCAGGTGTCGATCAGGTGGCGCGAGGGGATCAGGGGTTGGAGGGAGTCGGGGGCCTCGATGCCGCGGGCGCGGGCCTCGCCGAGCAGATGCGGAGCGGGCCAATCGAGGGCGGCGACGCGGTCCTCGGCGAGCAGCTCGGACAGCACGCGCACGCGCCACGGGCCGCATACGGGCTCGTCGGCCGACCCGGTGAGCTGCAGGTTCTCCGAGCGGCAGCCGCCTCCGCACAGGGTCGCCAGCGCGCAGTCGAGACAGCGCGCCAGGGTCGCCGCGGGAGGCGGTCATGACGCGGATGGTGCGCGCGGCGATCGCAGTTCCGATCCTTCTTCTGCTGGGGGCCCCGGCTCCTGCGCGGGCGTTCCCCCCCGAGGTCCCCAACGAGGCAGATTCGAGCCTCGTCGCACCC
>JAKLDZ010000264.1 GCA_022703255.1 Myxococcota bacterium
GGATGCGTCGCTGCAGCCGGGGGCGACGCTCAACGGGTACGCGTCGGTGCGCTCGCTCTACGGCTCGAGAGGCGAGATGATCGAGTCGTCGTTTTTCGACCCGCAGGGGCGGCCCGTCGCGACGTCGGACGGGTACGCCATGGTGAGGCGTCAGTACGATCGGCGCGGCAACCCGATCGAGGAGACGTATTGGGGCGTGGATGGAAAGCCCGCGTTGCATCGTCGCGGGTACTTCGCGGTGCGCACGCGCTACGACGAGCGAGGCAACGCGGTGGAGGAGACGCACCACGGGATCGACGGCGCGGTGGTGAAGTCGCCTTGATTCCACGTGGCGCAGCGTTCAGACTCCGCGCCGGAAACGGACCATGGCAGAGAGAAAGAAGAGCAAGGCGGCGGCGAATGCACCCATGATCGGGTTCTTCGCGGTGATCCTCGGCGTGGTGTTCCTGCTGTGGTGGATGTCCCGCCCCCCACCCTCGGCATCCAGCGCGGCTGCGAAGACCTCCGGCAGCGCAGCCGTCGCAGGCTCCACCCTGCCGCTTCCGATCACACCGGGCGCACGCCCCTCGCGCAAGCTCTGCGGCAACGACCAGGTCAGCCAGTACATCGGCAAGGAGCTCTCCGAGGGCGAGCTGAACCCCGCCGATCTGCGCGAGATCACCACGGTCGTGATGGCCGAGCTCGAGCAGGCCGGCGCCGTCTCCAACGGCTGCGTCGAGTCCGATCACGTCAAGGCCGTGGTCTACGAGCTCGCCGCCGAGAGCCAACCCGCCCCGTTCTGAAAAGAGCCTACCGCCCGGCCGCACACCCGTGCGCACGGGACCATCGGATCACGCGCGACGCGTTTCCCCGAAACAGCGCGTCGATCTGCTCTCCATTCCAGCCCCGCGAAGCCAGCGCCTCCAGCAACACCGGCCAGAATGCCGCACCGTCCGCTCCCGTCGGCACCTGAATCCCACCGTCGAGATCGCTGCCGATCGCCACGTGATCGATCCCAGCCACGCGCACGGCGTGCTCGATGTGGGCCACGACGTCCCCGATCGACGCGATCGAGCCGGGCCGTGCGACGTGTCCGCTGTGGATGTCGATGCCGACCACGCCGCCGGTGGAGGCCACCTTTGCGGCGACGTCGTCGGAGGCGTTGCGCTCGGTCGCCCGGAGGCTTCGCATGCCGGTGTGGGTGACGACGACGGGAGCGCCGTGCTGCCTGGCGATGGCGACCATGTCGTCGACGGCGGCGTCGGAAGCGTGGGCGGCGTCGAGCAGGCCGCCGTGCTCCACCACGACCTGGGCGAGGGTGCGTCCCTTGTCCGTGAGCCCGGTCCTGCGCTTGCGTGACGGGTCCGTGCTGCTGCCGGCGAGGGCGTTGGTGCGCGCGTGCACCAGCCCTACGAAGCAGGCGCCGCGACGGATCCAGGGGATGATCGCGTCGGGATCGTCGGCGAAACCGTCGGCGCCCTCGAACGAGAGGAGCGTCGCGACGTGTCCCGCGCTCTCCGGCTCGCCGGGGGAAGACAGCAAGCCTCGAGCCGCGGAGGAACGCATCGCGCGATCGACGGTGGCGAACACGGCGTCGTACTCCCTGCGCACTGCCGCGGGTGACATCGCGTGCGCATCGAGGACGAACATCGGCAGCACGAGGGTGCCCGCGCCACCGCGCACGAGCCGGTCGGGGTGGGTGGGGGACGAGGCATCGTCGATGGCGTGCTTGCCGTGATGCAGCGCATAGGGGAGATCGACGTGCAGATCGATCACGGCGGGGAGGGGGGGGGCAGGGGGGGGGGGGGAGGCGAGGCCGGAGCCGACGCACAGGGAAGTGGTCAACGCTCCGAGCACCGCGAGGACTGTGCGCACGTGCATGGCTTCGCGCCTTCCGTGGGAGCCGCTACAGCGGATCGTAGTGGCCGTGGGCCACGACCTGGACGTCGACGAACCCGTCTCCCACTCCGGGGACCTGGTACTCGACGTCGATCTGCGTTCCGGGGCGAAGCTCGACTCCGGCGCCGTCGGCGGATGCGAGGGCCGAGCGGGCGTCGCCGCGTGTGGGCAGGAGTCGCTGGCCCTGGACCTCGAGCACGAGCTGATCGAGCTGGGAGATCTCGGGCTCGGCCTCGGCGACACGGAGCTTGATGCGTCCGTTGCGAACCGGGACGCGCTCGACGCGGACGCGGTCGGTGCCGCGTCGGGAGGCGGAATCGCGATAGGCGAGGACGACGAACGACTTGAGCCAGCGATTGGAGGTGGGGTCGAAGAAGGACACGAAGGGGCAGGAGATGCAGCTCCAGGTCAAGGTGAGGTCGGTGCGTCGGACCGTGACTTCCTGGGGCGATCCGTCGGATAGCCGGATGCGTCGGCGGAAGCCGTTGCGATCGTAGGTGCCGCGGCGGTTGAAGGTTCCCGCCTCGCCGACGACGAGGAAGTACTCGCCAGCGGGGAGGTTGAAGCGCTGGGGGGAGTCGGAGCAGCGACGGGCGGCGTAGGGTTCGAGTGCGGCGTACTCGCTCTCTGCGCCCCAGAAGTCGGGCTCCTCGGTGAGACCGATGAGGGCCTGCATGAGGAAGGTGTCGTCGGCGGGGTAGGCGTCGACGGGGACCAGGGACACCCAGCCGTTGGTGAAGGTGCAGCGCACGCTGGCGCCGGCGCTGGGGGCTGCGCGCGGGGAGCTCGTGCGGGAGCCCTTGGAGGCGTCGGGGCTGATGGGGCGGGTGGCGACGCAGGAGTTCCTGGTTGTGTCGTACGACGAACCATCCGGGCAGATGACGATTTGCGAAGGGCGCAGGGGTTGACCCTTGGAGGGGGGCGGGGCGGGCTCTTGCGGGTCGGGCAGGGGAGCCGCCGCGCCGCCGCAGCCTGTGAGCAGCGCAGCCGTGAGGGCCAGGGATGCCGGACGGGGGATCATCCGGATCAAGCTCCGCCAGTGCGCGAGCGACGTCAACGGGGGGGGTTGCGCTCGGTTCGACCCGATGCAAGAAACGAGCGGCCATCCTGCGGAGGTCCATCCCGTGAGCAATCCCCTGACCGAGCTGCAGCCATCCCGCCTGTGGGCCCACTTCGACCGCATCCGTAGCCTCCCGCGCGCTTCCGGTGAGGAGGCCGACGTGCGTCGCTATGTCGAGCAGGTCGCCGCCGAACGAGGCTGGACCGTGCGCACCGACCGCGTCGGCAACCTGTGCGTGCGCGTGCCGGCCACCCCGTCGCGTGCCGCGGCCCGCCCGGTGGTCCTGCAGGCCCACCTCGACATGGTGTGCGAGAAGGAGCCTGGGCTCGAGTTCGACTTCGGCCGGGAGCCGATCCCGGTCAGCGTGCAGGGGGACTGGGTCACGGCGACGGGGACGACGCTGGGTGCGGACAACGGCATCGGCGTGGCGGCGGCCCTGGCGGTCTGCGAGGAGCCCGGGGTAGAGCACGGACCGATCGAGCTGCTGCTGACGGTAGACGAGGAAGCGGGGGGGATCGGTGCGGAAGCGCTGGAGCCAGGGTTCGTCGAGGGGCGCACGATGGTCAACCTCGACTCGGAGGATGATCGGGTCGTGGTGGTGGGGTGCGCGGGAGGGTGCAACACGGAGGTCGAGTACGCCGCGCGGCGTGCCGCTGCGCCGAAGGACTACGTGCCGATGCACGTGGGGGTGACCGGTCTGCGGGGCGGCCACTCGGGTCTGACGATCCACGAGAACCGCGGCAACGCGATCAAGCTGCTTGCGCGGATGCTGCACGGATTCCTGGGCAAGACGGATCTGTTCCTGGGGAGCTGCCAGGGCGGCAACAAGACCAACGCCATCCCGCGAGAGGCCTCGGCGACGATCTACATGCCGTCGGCATTCGAGGCGCGCGCCCACAAGATGGTGGCCGAGCTGGCCGCGGAGATCTCCGCGGAGCTGGGGACGATCGACCCTGGATTCCGCATGACGCTGGAGCGTGCCGAGCCGCAGCCCGTGCCCCCCTTCGACTGCTCGTCCACCCGTCGCCTCGTGCGCCTGCTGGTCGCGCTGCCCCACGGCGTCACGGCCATGAGCCGCGACCTGCCCGGCATCGTCGAGAGCTCCACCAACCTCGCCACCCTGCGCACCGACACCGATCGCGTCACCGTCGTGAACAACAGCCGTTCCCTGTACGCCAACGGTCTGCGTCAGGTGCTCGACCAGATCGACTCGATCAGCCGTCTCGCGGGCGCCGACAGCGCCGAGTCCGGCGCCTATCCGCCGTGGCGCGCCGATCTGGGCTCTCCGCTGATCGAGGCGGTGAAGGGGGCGAGTCGCGACGCGATTGGCGTGACGCCGACGCTGCACACGGTGCATGCGGGCCTGGAGTGCGGGGTCATCGCGCAGCGCATCCCGGGCATGGACGCCGTCTCGTTCGGACCCCTGATCGAAGGGGCCCACGCCCCGGGCGAGCGGGTGAGCATCGCGTCGGTGGCGCGGTTCCACTCCGTGCTGGCCACGCTGCTCTCGCGTCTCGGCTGACCTGCCGCGCGATCCCCCCAGCCTCGCAGCGCCACGCGCATTCCCTTGACTCCGGTGGGGCTTGCCCGGATCGTGGCCGAGGCGAGATCCATGCTTGCGTCACGAGGCTTGTGTGCGGCCCGAAGAAAGTGGGCAGCGGGTGCGCTGCTGACCGCGCCGCTGATCGCCTGCCCCGCCCCGTCCCTCGCCGCCGACGTCGAGGTCAGCTCCACCACCGCGGCGCAGGGCTACAGCCTGCGCAGCCCCTACGGCGATCCGGTGCTGTCGCGACGTCGCTTCATGCAGACCCTGGGGCTCGTGGTGCGCGGCATCGAGGGGGAAGATCGCAAGCCCGGGGGCCCCGAGATCACGGTGCGGATCCGCATGAGGCTCGACGCGGACTTCGGGCTCGGCTGGGGCGAGTACCACGACTGGACCCCGCCGAACCGCTTCGTTCCGGGGCTGCAGCAGGCTCCCTTCGACCTGATGTACGGCTATGTCGACATGCGCCGCCTCGCGGGCGGCGTCCTCGACGTCCGGCTCGGCAGGCAGTACGTGATCGATCCGCTGGGCTGGTGGTCCTTCGACGGGGCGATGATCCGGAGCCAGCTTCCGTTCAAGGTGGCGCTCGAGTCGTACACGGGGTTCGAGCAGCGCGGCGGGCTGGCGTTGTCCACGCCTCGCTTCGAGCGCGACGGCGTCTGGCGCGGGGATCGCACCGGGCTCGAACCGTCGTACTACCCCGAGTTCCTCCCCTCCGGCTACGCACCGGCGTGGGGAGGCGCGGTCGAGACCTGGGGCACGAAGCACTTCAACCTGCGTGCGTCGTATCGCAAGGTCTGGAGCTCCGCCCCTGCGACCACGCGCATGACCGCGCTGGCGGCCGGGGAAGTGCCGCAGGCATGGACCGGGATGCGCACCTCGACCGAGCGTCTCGGAGCCTCGGGGAACCTGTACTTCGACGACCTGGGGGACCTGCGGGCCGGTGCGGTCTACGACGTCTACAGCTCGCTGTTCTCGTCGTACTACGCGACGCTCGACCTGTTCCCGGCGCGGTGGCTCACCGTGGGAAGCGACGCGGATCGGTTCGTGCCGACCTTCGATGCCGACTCGATTTTCAACTGGTTCTCGCACTATCCGATGACGACGTGGACGGGGCGTGCGGAGCTCGCGATGTCGCGGGCCGTGGATGCATCGGTGTCCGGAGGCGTGCGCTGGGTCGAGACCTCCACGGATCCGGAGGGGGACGACAGCGGCGGGAGGTCGCACCTGACGGACGTCATCGGACGGGCGGGGGTGCGTCATCGTGCGGGGACGGGAGCCGCGGGGGCGAGCGCGATGCTCGAGCGAGGCGAGCGCGGACACCGGCAGGGCATCGACCTGTTCGCCAACCGGCTGCTGCAGGAGCGCTGGCACGTGCTGGCGCGCACGAGCCTGTACGACTGGAAGGACGAGCTTCGTCCCGATCGATCGGCGACCTCTTTCGGTTACGTGCTGGGAGGCGGCTATCGTCCGGGCCCCTTGACGCAGGTGATGCTCGAGTGGGAGCACAACACCAACCGGCTCGTGGGGCAGCGCTTCCGCGTGATGGTCTGGCTGCAGATGATGGTGACCCGATGATGCGACCCTCGACACGAATGCTGTGGCTCGTGTGCGCGATCGCGCTGATCGTCGCGGTCGCCTCCGGTGCCCTCGCCGGCCCGTCCGCTTCCGCGTGGATGCCTCCCGGTGCGGCGCAGTCTCCCCAGCCGAGCCCCGTCATCTTCCCCTCGCGCCCGATCCCCATCCGTTTCGACCACGCCCGGCACACCCGCATGAAGCAGGCGTGCAGCCACTGCCACCCCGCGGCGCTCACGAGCACGAGGACTTCCGATCGCCTGCTGCCCAGGCCGACCGTGTGTGACGCTTGCCATGGTGCGAAGCATCCGGAGTCGGGGCCCGTCATCGCCGGGGCGACGGCTTTGGGAGCATGTGCAACGTGTCACGAGGGCTGGCAGGCGGAGCAGCCGCAGGCGGTGCGGCGGATGCAGGCGATCGACGCGAAGCTGCGGTCGAACCATGCGGTGCACGCGCGTCGCAAGATCGGCTGCGGGCAGTGCCATGGGGCAGTGCAGCAGGTGGGGCAGGCGACGACGCAGAACATGCCTCGGATGCGTGGGTGCCAGGGGTGTCACGATCTGCCTGCGGAGTCGCGCGGCGACGCGCGGTCGGAGTGTACGACGTGTCATCTCCAAGGGGAGGGAGGCAGGATGCAGACGCATCTGCCGGGCGGTGTGCTGCGTCCTCCGCGCTGGCTCGGGCAGGCGGAGCACGGTGCGGACTTCGCGCGCCGGCATGCGAAGGTCGCGGGAGACAACAGCCGGCTGTGCGCGAGCTGTCACGGCGAGGACGACTGCGCGCGTTGTCACGACGGGCGCATGCGGGATCGTGCGGTGCATCCCAACGACTGGCTCTCGATGCATGCGGTGTCGGCGCGTCAGAACAGCCCGCGATGCGACGCGTGCCACCGTGCCCAGTCGTTCTGCAGGACCTGTCACCTGCGTGCGGGCGTCACGGCGAGCGGTTCGTCGCTGGCGCGAGCGCAGCAAGGGAGGTTCCATCCGCCTGCCGACGTCTTCACGCGGGCGCCCAAGACGGCTCGTCATCACGCATGGGAAGCGCAGCGGAACCTGTCGGCGTGCGTGTCCTGCCATTCGGAGCGGGACTGTGCCGGCTGTCACGCATCGCGGGGGGGGGGTGGGCTCGGGGTGAATCCTCACGGGCCGGGCTTCCTGTCGCGGTGCGGTCTCGCGCTTCGCAGGAATCCCAGGCCGTGTCTGGTGTGTCACGACCTGTCCGATCCGGTGCTCGGGTCGTGCCGGTGAGGGTCGCGGTGGGTACCATGCCGTTTTCCAACCTTATGTTCTTGCGGAGGTGGGTTGCGGGCGGCTATAGCGAACGGGTTGCCTCCCCGCTGACCGAGGGTGGTAAGGAGGAGATCCGTGAAGGAGCTTATCCGGTACCTTCTGGAGAACATGTACATCGATTTTCAGGGCGAAATCTCCCTGGAAACGGTTCGCAGCTACCTGCGCGAGGACGACAGTCCGGAAGCCAGGGCGTTGCTGTCCAAGATCATCGAGGAGAACGGAGTCGACGACCTCCTGATTACGTTGGCCGACTGCCTCAAGGAGAACATCTCCGTAGGCATCACCGAGGACGTCGTTCGCGATCAGTTGCGCACGTACTCCGACAGCTGAGTCATGCGGTGCCGTTGGCGGCCGCTCTGCTGGCCGCCTGCGACCGCGCTCTTCCGACTCCGTCCAACGACCGTCCCAGCGTCCACGTCACGGCCTTCAGCCCGGGCGCGGAGCCGGGGGTTGGACGCGACCAGGCGATACGATTCCGTTTCGATCGATTCCTGCGGCCCACGACGGTGCTGCGTCAGTCGATCTATGTCACCACGGGGCTGCTCGACCCGGTCACGGGGGAGTCCCCGGCCGGGGGGTACCACCTCGAGCCTCGCTACGATCCGTACGAGCGGATGGCAGTGTTTGCCTTGCCGCCGGGGGGGCGATGGAGCCCGGAGATGCGGCACACGGTTCGTCTGCGGCCTCCGGCAGACGAAGGGGATGTGGCCGGGATTCGTGCGTTCGACGGAGCCTCGTTGGCGGAGGCGACGACGTACACGTTCGAGACGTCGGGAGGGGTGACGGATCCGAGTCACGATGTGGATGACGCGTGGCCGCGGGTGGACTGGTGCGACGAGGTAGCGGGGCCGCCGCGGTTGCCGTCGGTGCGGAAGGTTTTGGGGGTTTGTGCGCACGCGGGGTGTCATGG
>JAKLDZ010000265.1 GCA_022703255.1 Myxococcota bacterium
GGCTCATCGGCATGGGCATCTCGGTGCTGCTTCCGACGCTGATCTACGTCACGGCGCTGCCGGACTACCGTCCGCGCCTCGCTTCCTGCGGCAAGCTCCCCGAGCCCGCCGACACGAACAAGGCGCTGCTCAAGCTCGCCACCGCCCACCCCAAGCGTCCCGCGACCCTCTTCGTCGATCCCCTGTGCCCCACCTGCAAGAGCCTGCACCAGCGTCTCGAGGCCGAAGGCGTCATCGACAACCTCGACCTGTCCGTCGCGCTGTTCCCCCTCGACAACACCTGCAACTGGATGATCGATCGCGCGTTGCACGCGGGAAGCTGCGTGCTCGCGCGCGCCGTGCTCTGCGCCGATCCTCGCTCCCGCGAAGCCCTCGACTGGATGTACTCCAACCAGGAGGAGCTGACCCGTCTCGGCAAGAGCGGTGAGCCTTTGTTGAGAGCCCGCGTGCGCGAGCGGTTCGGCGCCGAGCTCGACGCGTGCATCGACGCCAAGAGCACGAAGCTGCGGCTCAACAACATCCTGCAGTACTCGGTCAACAACCACATCCCCGTGTCCACGCCGCAGATGTACCTGGGCGACCAGCGCATCTGCGACGAGGACACCGACCTGGGCATGCGCTTCACGCTCGGTCAGCTCGCCCCGGAGGTGCTGCGATGATCATGAAAACCCATGCAATCGCGTCCGCGGCCACCGGTGCCGTGCTCGTCCTCGGCCTCGCCGGCTTCGTGCGAAGCGAGGTCCGCTCCTCTGCCAGGCGCCTCGAGAACCCCAACCAGACCCCCGCCGCCGCCGTCGCCGACCACGCCGAAGAGCCCTACTGCACCCCAGCCTTCAAGCAGGTCCTGCAGCGGGTGCTCAACGCCTGCGGTCTGGTCGGCACCGAGTCCCGCCGAGGCTGCCAGCCCACGGACGTGAAGAACCTGGCTTCGATCAGCGACTCGGACTTCAACGCGCTGTTCCTCCCGCTGTCCAAGCGGGGAGCGATCGTGCTGTTCGACGAGGGGTCCGACAAGCTCGACGCGGGCGCCAAGAAGCTCATCGAGGAGAAGTGGCTCGATCGGCGAGGCGCGCGCTACTTCTTCATCGTCGCGCGCGGGTCCAAGACCGGCACGGTCGAGAAGAACCGCGCCCTGTCCCACAAACGCGCCAACTCCGTGCTCTTCGACATCTCGGACCTCACCAAGGATCCGTCCCTCGAAAAGCAGGTCGGCATGCTGTGGCTCGGCAAGGAGTTCGCTCAGCTCCCCAAGGAGTTCTGCGATTGGCCCACCTCCCGCGAAAACAAGGGCTGCGACGAGCAGGTCATCAACAGGAGCGCGTTCGTGTCATGGGTCGATTGCAGGCTCTGATCGTCACCGTCGCCTTCACCGGTCTCGCCGCGTCCGTCGCAGCTTGCGACGACGCCAAGCCCGTGCCGGCTCCCCCCACCAACAAACGATCCGACGTCATCGTCGGCTCGGGCACCGCACCCACCACCACGCGCGCCACGGCCTCCGCCCAGCCCGTCGCGTCGGCCCCCGCCAAGCCTCGCGCCCTGTGCCCCGGCCCCTCGCTCAACCGCGCGATGCCTTCCGAGAAGCTCGGGCACGCCGAAGCCGCGGGCGCCGCTTCCCTCGGCGACAGCATCCCGGTGGGCAACGGGCGCTGGACCTGGATCAGCCTCTGGGCCGCGTGGTGTGCGCCCTGCAAAGAGGAGATGCCGCGGCTTCTCAAGTGGCAGACCCGCCTCGCCACGAGCCTGTCGGTGCAGTTCGTCTCCCTCGACGACGACGAGCGTCAGCTCTTGCGATTCCTCGAGTCGCAGCCGGCCACGGGCGTGCGCGCGAGCTTCTGGCTTCCGGATGGCAGCAGTCGCGAGGCCTGGCTCGGCTCCATGCGCCTCAAGACCTCGCCCCAGCTCCCTGTCCAGATCCTGGTCAATCCCCAGGGACGCGTGCACTGCGTCATCGAAGGCGCGGTCGAGGACGGCGACTTCGCGCAGGTCGCGGCGATCGTCGCTCAACGCTGAGCGTCTCGAAGCACGGAGCTGCCGTCCGCGCGTGGTGAACGCCGCGAGCGCCGCGGAGCTCCCGTCCACGGGGCGAGACGATCGCACCTTTCTGGGAAGCGGGGGGCGGGTTTCCTTGACCCCTGCTTCCGGTAGATGGCACGCTCCTGTGTCGCGGAGCGCCACCCCTCCGCGATCGCGTCCAGGGACGCACGGAGATGTCCTCCCAACAGCAGCGCTATCGAGTCATCGAGAAGCTGGCCTCCGGCGGCATGGCCGAGGTCTTCCGCGCCGAGAGCGCTGGAATCGAAGGCTTCAAGAAGAAGGTCGCCATCAAGCGCGTCCTTCCGCACCTGAGCAAGAAGCAGAAGTTCATCTCGATGTTCCTCGACGAGGCGCGCCTCAGCGCCTCCCTGAGCCACTCCAACGTGGTCCAGGTCTTCGACATCGGCATGGGCGACAACACGTACTTCATCGTCATGGAGTTCGTGGACGGCGCCGACCTCAAGGCCATCTCCGACAACGTCCGCCGTCTCCGCCGCGACTTCCCCGTCCCCGAAGCCGTCTACATCACCACCAAGATCTGCGAGGGCCTCGCCTACGCCCACGAGCTCGCAGACAACGACGGCTCCCCCATCGGCATCGTCCACCGCGACATGTCCCCGCCCAACGTGCTCATCACGCGTCACGGCGAGGTCAAAATCGCCGACTTCGGCCTCGCCAAGGCGAGCAACCAGCTCGAAAAAAGCGAGCCCGGCGTCATCAAAGGCAAGTTCTCCTACCTCGCCCCCGAGGCCTGCACCGGCCAGGATCTCGACGCCCGCGCCGACATCTTCGCCGTCGGCATCATCCTCTGGGAGCTGCTCGCCGGACGCAAGCTCTTCCAGGGCGAGAGCGACTACCAGACCGTCCAGCAGGTCATGCAGGCCAAGATCCCGCCCCTCGCCCAGTTCAACCCGGGCGTCCCGCCGGAGCTCGAAAAGGTCCTGCATCGCGCCCTCGCCCGCAACCTCGACGAACGCTACCGCTCCGCTCGCGACTTCGGACGCGATCTGCTCGACTTCCTCTTCCATCACGGGCAGCCCGTCGGCGCCTTCGCGGTCGAAGACCTCGTCGTCCAGACCATGCAGGCCAAGGAGCGCGAAAAGCCGGTCTCCACCTCGATCATCGACAAGCTCATCGAGGAGGCCCTCTTCGAGTTCACCTCCCTCCGCAACTCCGACTCCGGCCCCGAGCCCGGCGCGCAGTCCAAAGGCCCTCCCGGCGTCCACGACTGGGCCGCCGAAATCAAAATCAAGGGACCCTACGACTCGCGACTCCGTCTCGGCGCTCTGTCCAACGATCTGCCCTCGGGCGGCGCCCTCGAAGAAGGCAACCTCGCCGCGCTCGAAGACGATCCCGCGACGGCCACTCCCCTGCCTTCCCGCGGCTCCTCCAGCCCGCCCGCGCGAGGCTCGTCCGCACCCCCCGCCGCGCGCCACTCCTCCTCTCCTCCCCGGGCGCCGTCCACACCGTCGCCGACGCGCCAGCCTTCGCAGCCCGCGCCCCGCTCCCTGCCGCCTGCGAGCGTCGAGAAGCTCGAGCTCGTCAACGAGCCCGAGCACAAGAGCTCCGGTCTCACCTACGTGATCATCGCCCTGCTCGTGATCGCCGCCGGCGCCGCTGGCGCCTGGTTCGCCAACGTCATCCCCCACTGACCGCGCAGCGTCCCCGCCGGAACCGCATCGCTCCTAGGCCCGCTTGCGCAGCGCCCATGCCCCGGCGCCCAGCAGGACCGCGACCAGCCCGCTCCACAGCCACGCCGCCGACGCGGTCGGCCGCAGCGACTTGCCCCCGGCGAGTTGGCTCTCGATCGCGCTGCGCAACGCGTCCGCGCCACGCGCGCCCTCGATCACCTGCGAGCCCACCCACATCGTCGGAAGCCCGCGGAACCCGATCTGATCGCGCGCTCGGTCGTAGTCCTCCGTGACCCTGGCGTCGGTCTTCGGATCGGACATGCACCGCTGCAGCGCCGCGAGCTCCAACCCGTGCTGCGCGGCGAGCTGGCGCACGGTCCGATCCACGGACCCCTCGGAGAGCTCCTCGGTGAACAGCGCGTGGGCCATGGGCTCTCCCTTGCCCATGTCCCGCGCACACAGATAGGCCCGGGATGCAGGTCTCGCGTTGGGATGGCCGCCGAGCGGAACGGTCAGCCGGACGAAGTTCACGCGATCGCCGTACTTCGCCAGCACCTCGTGCGTGCTGTGGTGCTGGATGCGGCAGAAGGCGCACTCGAAGTCGGACAGCTCCACGATGTTGACCTTGCCCGCGACCCAATAGCGGCTGATGGCTGCCTTCACCTCGGGCTCCGGCTGCATCTTCCCGAAAACAAGCGGCGCGGCGACGGCGACCGCGGCGAGCGCACCCCACGCGCCCAGCGAAAGCCTCCCGTCGTCTCCCGCATCGCCTCGCGCACGGTAGACAACCGCCGCAGCGGCCGCGGCGACGGCGGACACGTCGACCACGACGCACAGCTTGCAGAAGGCGTGTTCGACGAGGCCCTGGATCAGCAGGAACCCGATGCCGCCCAGGGCGCCGATCAACGCGGCCGGCACCATGAGCTGCTTGCGTCGCGGGTGCGGCATGAGCGTCAACGCGTACAGCGCAACGAACGCGAGCACGCCGAGTATCGGCGTCGGAATGCCCGCGATGCTCGCCCAGGTCGATCCCTTGATCTTGTCGCACCCTTCGCCGACGGCGCAGAACGCAGCAGCGCCACCGCGGTAGTCGAACATGAGCGCGGAGCTCGCCGCCAACGCTGCGAGCACGAAGAGCCTGATCAGGACCAGGATGAGGGCGCGTGGCATCGACCGGCGATCTATACTCTCCAGCTCCACGGGCCAAGCACCGTCGTGCCCTCGCCCCGGAACCTCCCCTTCTCATCGCCCGCTGCCCCGACACCCCCATGCCCCAACGACGCTCCAACCTCCGTCGCGATCAGGTCGCCGATCTGCTCGCCACCCAGACCCGTGCGCTGCACGCCCGCGAAATCGCCTCGCGGCTCGAGGTGCGCGAGGGAGACTACCTCGAGCTGCTCGCGCTGCTCGACGAGCTCGCCTTCGACGGCCTGGTGCGGGCCCTGCCCGGCCAGCGCTTCCGCGCAGCGCGAAGCGCTCCCGCCGAAAAGCGCGAGGGGTTCCTGTCCGTCAACCCCAAAGGCTTCGCCTTCCTCTCCACCCCGGGCGAGTCCCAGGATGTCTTCGTCCCCGCCCAGGCCGTCGCCGGCGCCATGCACGGAGACCGCGTCCGCATCCGTGTCGTCGGCCGCACCTCGCGCGGACTCGAAGGCGCGGTAGAAGAGATCCTCGAGCGCAGGCACCTGCGCGTCGCGGGCCTGTTGCGTCGCCGGGGCCGCTCGACCTGGCTGGAGCCCGACGACAACCGCGTGCGCGGACCGATCGTGCTGCCGACGGCGTCGGCGGGAACCGACGGTGACGTGACGGTGGTCGCGATCACGCGCTATCCGAGCACGCCGGACGAGAACCCCGAAGGAGAGGTCGTGGAGGTGCTCGGGGATCCGGGGGAGCCGGATGTGGAGACGCGCAAGGTGCTGTTGCGCGAGCAGGTGGAGGAGGGGTTCGACGATGCGGTGCAGGCCGAGATTGCGGGCCTTGCGGGGAAGGGGGAAGCGATCGACGGGGTGGGACGGGAGGATCTGCGTGAGCTCGCGCTGGTGACGGTGGATCCGGACGACGCGCGGGATCACGACGACGCGATCTGGGTGGGTCGTGACGAGGCGGGGTGGAGAGTGTGCGTGGCCATTGCCGACGTGGCTCGATACGTGACCGAAGGCAGCGCGCTCGACGGCGCGGCGGTTCGACGGGCCTTCTCGATCTACCTGCCGGACCGGGCGGTTCCGATGCTGCCCGCGGAGCTGTCGTCGAACCTGTGCTCGCTGGTCGAAGGCAAGGACCGCGCGTGCCTCGCGGTGCACCTTCTGCTCGACGAAGCGGGGAGCGTGCGTGAGTGCCGGGTGACAGAGGCGGTGATGCGCTCGCGCGCGAAGTTGACGTACACGCAGGTGGCGGCGGCGCTCGGCTGGACGGCGCCCGGGGACAGCGCGAAGGTGGACCCGTCGCTGATCGAGCCCCTCGCCTGTGCCGCGCGGCTCGCGAAGCTGCTGCACCGTCGCAGGCTCGCGCGAGGCGCCCTCGAGCTGAGCGTGCCCGAGGCGCGCATCGTGCTGGACCCCCAGAGCGGTGCGCCCATCGACGTCGTGCGTCGCGCGTCGGACCCGGGCGTGAAGCGGGCGTACAACCTGATCGAGGAGCTGATGCTCGCGGCCAACGAGGCGATCGCGGGGTGGCTGATCGAGCGGGGGAGGCAGCCGGTGTACCGGGTGCATCCGCCGCCGGACGAGGCGAAGCTCGAGCGGCTGGCGGCGTTGTGCGAGGAGCTGGGGATCGAGTTCGCAGTGGACGACGCGCTGGATCCGAAGCGGTTGTCGGAGTTCCTGGAGCGTGTGGCGGAGCATCCGCTCGCGGAGGTAGTGGGCACGTTGGCGCTGCGATCGCTCAAGCAGGCCTCGTACGATCTGGCGAACGTGGGGCACTTCGGCCTGGCGCTGGCGAAGTACCTGCACTTCACCTCGCCGATCCGACGCTATCCGGATCTGCTGGTGCATCGCGCGGTGAAGCGTGCGCTGCACGAGGTTGCCGAGCCGGCGAGCGCGGAGGCGCTTCGGGAGAGCATCGAGCGTGCGAATCTGCGCGAGCGACGGATCATGGAGGTGGAGCGCGAGATCGCGGAGCTGTACCGGGCGATCTTCATGCGGTCGCGCATCGGCATGGAGGCGGAAGGGCGCGTGGTGGAGGTGTTCCCGACGACGGTGATTGTTTCGTTGGACGAACCATTTGTGGAAGTGCGGGTGCCGGAGGAGGGGCTGGGGCGGGATTCCTACGAGATGACCGACGACGGGCTGCGGTTGATCGGTCAGAGGTCGGGGGAGAGCATCTCGTTGGGGGACCGGATGCTGATTCGGGTGGAGGAAGTTTCGCTTGCGCGTCGCGTCATTCTGGGGCGGCGGATCTACCCTTCGGCGCGGCGATCGAAGGGGGAGGGGAAACCCCGGCGGGGAGGCTCCAATCGCGATCGCGGCGCACGCAATCCCGCGAAAACCAAGTCAAAGCGTTCCTGACTTCCCGCGCTGTCCACCCTCCCTCCGCGTTGTGCCACACCGGGCGACTCTGGGTCATGCCTGCGTCAAATTCCCTCCCCTCCCAGGCCCCCCCTCCCCCAAATCGTCATTGGCCGCTGAAAAAAAGACACCTGGACCCTTGATCAGAGAAAAGACCTGTGTTCTAGCTTGGTGCCTAGGTGGACCGTGCGGGTACACGGTCCTTTCAAGGAGAAAGTCACATGGCCAAGGCGAAGACTGCACCGAAGAAGAACCTCACCAAGAGCGGCCTGATTCAGCTCATCACCGAGTCCCTCGGTGAGGGCGCGTCCCGCAAGCAGGTCAAGCTGACCCTCGAGGCGCTGACCGAGATCGGCCACAAGGAGCTCAAGAAGACCGGACAGTTCGTGCTCCCCGGCTTCGCCAAGTTCGTTGTCGTCAAGAAGCCCGCCCGCCCCGCGCGCCAGGGCATCAACCCCTTCACCAAGCAGCCCATGATGTTCGCTGCCAAGCCGGCGAGCAAGGCCGTCAAGGCCCGCCCCGTCAAGGCGATCAAGGCCGCCGTGGCGTGATTCGGGTTGGTTTTCCCGCGCTCCTCGCGTGATGCTCACGCGTTCAGCACGGGATGGACCGGGGAGCGGCGCGCGTAACTGCGCGCCGCTTTCGTTTTGTTCGACGTCTTCCCTGCGGCACACTCCGAACCCCCCCTTTCCCTGCACCCATTCCTGCCGCCGCTCCCCATCGCACTGCTCTCACCGACGCATCCGTCCCTTCGCCCCAACGGCACACTCGTACGTCCTACGAATCATGTACCTCGCGACGTACTACGACCGTCTGCTCTCCATACGCACTGCATGCAAAGCTCATCGCAGGCGGCACACTCCCTTCGCACTTCAGATCAAGTGCACCGCGCGCTGCTGATCCCATCCGTCCTGCGAACTTCGAACGCGCGGGGCGGCACACCTGCATTGCGCTGCATTCCAAGACCCTCGCTCACGCAGCCCCAAGCGCCGTCCCCACACGCCATGTTTCCAAGGGCGTGCACGCGGCACATCGCGCACGCCTCTTGTTTCACCGCCGATCGCTCC
>JAKLDZ010000266.1 GCA_022703255.1 Myxococcota bacterium
CCCCGCCTTCCCGTCGGCCCTCGCGACCTATGTCGCCGAGGGCTACGGCGAGCGGACCCAAGCCGGCGGAGAAGCCCACGTCACCCGGGCCCCAGAGGGGCAGACCCCGCCCGCGACGGGACCGGGCGCCAAGCGCGTGCTGCGGTTCGTGCACCTGACCGACATGCAGGTGGTCGACGACGAATCCCCTGCACGCACCGGCCTGCTCGACTCATGGGGCTCGACCAGCGCCGCACTGCGTCCCCAGGACCCAGAGCTGTGCAGGCTCGCCAACGCAGCCGTGCGCACCGTCAACGGGCTGCACCGCGCCGACCCCGTCGACTTCGTGCTTCTCGGCGGCGACAACATCGACAGCGCCCAGTCCAACGAGCTCGATTGGTTCCTGGGGATCATGCAGGGCGGAGTGCCGGTGGAGTGCGATTCGGGCGACGACGACAATCTGGTGGCCGGCCCCGGCAACGACGGCAAGGACGCGTTCGTCTCCGAGGGGCTCCTGATGCCGTGGAAGTGGGTGACTGGAAACCACGACGTCAACGTGCAAGGGAACTTCGCCGCCTCGGGCTACGAGGACATCGCCGTGGGCGACTACACCGGAAGCGGCACGCGGGACTACCGCGTCGGTGGCGACGTCGTCGCAGGCGTCCAGATCATCCCCGATGCACGCAGAGCGCTGGTCGATCGCGCCAAGCTGCTCACTCGCGTCGGAAGCCACGGCGACGGCCACGGTGCCGGCAGCCCGAAGGTGGCTGGCAAGGCCCACTACACGTTCGATATCCCGGGGACCCCGATTCGATTCGTGGTGATCGACACGGCCTCCGAGCTCGGAGGCGCAGAGGGGGTCATCCGCAAGGGCGAAATGGATCAGGTCGTGATCCCGGCGCTCGAGGAGGCGAAGTCCCTCGGCAAGTGGGTGTTCCTCGCTTCCCACCACTCGCAGGGCTCTCTCACGCTCAACGGCGGAACCTTCGGCTCCCAGCCGCCCGATGCGATGGATCCCGAGGCCTGGGCCGACACCCTCGGCGCCTACCCCAACGTCCTCTTCAGCTTCGTCGCCCACTCCCACGAGCACAGAGTCACGCGCATCGCCCCCAAGGCCGGCGGCGCATGGTGGGAAGTCATGACCTCGGCCGTCGCCGACTTCCCCCACGAGTTCCGCGTGCTCGAGGTGTTCGACCAGGACAACGGCTGGATCATGCTGCGCGCCACGTGCGTGGACCTCGTGACCGAGGGCGACGTCGTGACGGAGCGCGCAGTGCGCTCCGGAACGGTGGACCTGACGACGGGATGGAACCCCGGAGACGGGCGTGGGGTCGGCCCCGACGTGCGCAACGTCGAGGTGTGGGCGAAGAAGCCCGAATGACTCCGGACGAGGGGGCCGTCGAAGCGCCCCCTCGACACCTGCACGAGCTCAGGAATCCCGCGACCGACGAAGCTGCGTGAGCGCTCCCCCCGCCGGAACCCAATTGCGCTTGTAGTAGTACTCGATGAACGCCGGGCACTGCTCCGCATACAGCGTCTCCGCCACCCGATCCGCTTCGTCGATCACCGCCGACTCGACCTCGCACAGCACCGCGGTGATCTCCCCGAGCTTCCCTGTGAGCGCCACGTGACGGCACCCGCAGTGGCTCTGGCAGCGCGTGCGCAGCTCGCACGGAGCGCACGTGTCCTCGACCCTGTCCTTCGCGGCCTGGAGACGATCGCGCGCGTCGGAGTCGATCCCCCGATCCACGTGGCCGATCACCAGCTCGCCGCCAAGGTCCTCGCCCACCATCTGCGCGCAGGGATAAATGCGCCCGGTGGGCGCCACCGTGAACTCCTCGCCGCCAAGCAGACAACGGCTCGGACACGGGATTCCGCCCTTCAGATGCGTGAGGATCTTCGTGTGCAACGGCTCGATCGCGTAGGCACGCCCCGCGCGGAACATCTCCATCCACGCGTCTCCCGCTCCCCTCAGCCCTTCCCGCAACCCCTCGATCGCTCCCTCGTCCCAGTCGTCCCGAAAGTTCGGCGCCAACGTCACCTTCGCCGCCCCCAGGTCCGCACACGCCCGCACCGTGCGCCCCAAGTGCGGCGCCGTCGCCACCCCGAACACCGACACCAGCTGGAAGCCGATCCCCCTGTCCCGAAGACGCCCGATCCCCTGCAGCACCTTGTCATAGCTTCCATGCCCCCCCGCATCGACGCGGTAGCGATCGTGCACCTCCCGATCCCCGTCGAGCGACACGAACACCGTCGCCAGCCGGTTCTCGAGCATCCCCAGAACCTCCTCGTCGATCAGCGTCGCGTTCGTGTTCACGATCACCCGCACCGTCGGCTTCGGTCCCTTCATCGCGGCAATCGCCTCGTCCATCTGACGAATCGCGAAGCGCAGCAGATCCTTGTGGATCAACGGCTCGCCGCCGAAGAACGAGAAGTCGATGTGCCGCGGCCGGCCCTGCAGGGCGAGGGCGATCGACTTGCGGATCGTGTCCTCGTCCATGCGACGGGTGAACTTGTCGCCGTTGTAGCAGTAGGTGCAACGCAGGTTGCACTGGTGATCGACGAAGAGGGTGAGTTCCATGGGGGGGGACAGATGAGGATAGCGTGGACCGCCGGAGGGTTCACGGGCAAGCGCCCGGCCCTCGGCGCGGCGCGTCAGGTCAGGGTTGGAATCCGCCCGTCCCGCCGGTGTTGCACGACCCCGCCGTGCCCCCGTCCTCGTACGGGTACGGCGCCTCGCCCTGCATCACACCCCCCGCCCCCGCGGTTCCACCGTCATACGGGTTCGGCGCGAATCCGTCGATCGGGGGCTCCGAATCCGCCGCGTCGTCCGTGCCCGCATCGAACGGCACCGCAATGTCTCCCGCCGGATCTCCTCCGGACCCCGCGGTCTCCACTCCGCCCGACCCTCCGTACGGGATCGGCGCCCCGCCTCCGCTCGATCCGCCAACATCCGTCCCGCCCGTGCCCGGAGCGCCACCGTTGTTCGTCGCGCCTCCCGAGCCCCCGTACGGATTGGCCACCGCGCCCGAGGGCCCCTCGATGTTCCCTGCCGCCCCCGCCTCGCCTTCCGTTGGAGTCCCTTCCACCGTTCCGCCACACGCCGTGGCAAGCATCATCGCCCCGATCCCAAGCAGCGCCCGCGGATAGCTCGGCGCCGTTCGTCGACTCGTGGGGCGTGCAGGTACCTGGCTCAGCTTCGTCATGGGTTCGCTCCGGGGCTCGCGGTTCGACCCCTCATTAGAGCACGCCTCGTGCCACGACGTCCGCACCTCTCGGCACCGTCCCGTTCCCACAACGTTTCGCCTCTCGTTCCGCTCGAGCCCCCGCCCCTTCCCCTCTCTCCGTGTGCCAGCGTGGGCCAATCGCGCGGCACGATTCGGACGTCGCAACGGTCAACGGCTCCGATCCCGCAGCGCCACGAACTTCAAGTACCGCCCCTCGGCCCACGCCGCTGGCGTCGGGTGATCCTCCGGCGGCCCCCACGCCCCGCACATCACGAACCGCTCCGCCCCAAGCGCGTCGTCGTCGAGGGTCTCCAGAAACGACTCCATGTCCACGTGGCTCGAACACGACGCCGCACAGAGAATGCCCCCCGGCGCGGTCACCGCGGCGCACGCCTGGTGCAGCTTCCGATACGCGCCCAACGCACGCCCCGCGCTCTTCTCGTTCGGCGCAAACGAGGGCGGATCGCTGATCACCAGATCGAACACCTGGCCCCGACGCGCCGCCTGCTCCAGCCAGGCGAATGCGTCCGCCGTGACGAACGCGTGGTCCGCAGCTCGAAGGCCGTTGAGCTCGAAGCTCTTCTGCGCCGCCGCGTGCGCACCCTGCGCGAGGTCCACCGAGGTCACGTGCGTCGCTCCCCCCAGCGCCGCCGCACACGAGAACCCGCCCGCATAGCTGAACAGGTTGAGCACGCGACGCCCCCTCGACAGCTCGCGCACCCGACGCCGGTTCTCCCGCTGATCGAGAAACGCCCCCGTCTTCTGCCCGTGCGCGAGATCCACCCTCATGCGCATCCCGTGCTCCACCACCTCGATCGTCGGCGGCAACGGACGCCCCGCCACCGTCTCCACCGATGGCGTCCTCCCCGTCCCTCTCAACCCCACACCGTCGATCCCGCGCGGACGAAGAATCCTCCAGATCGCCTCGATCAGCGGCTCCTTCCATGCCCCGATCGCCTCGCCGTCGAGCCGCACGATCGCTGCCGTTTCATACCGATCGATCACGACCCCCGGCACCCGATCGCCTTCCCCATTGCACACCCGATAGGCGCTCGTCGTCCCGTCCTCGAACAGCTCGTCGCGCAGCGCGGCTGCCCGCTCGATCCCGTGCGCGATGGTGTCGATCCCGAACGGCTCTTGCGGCGTGCGCGCGTAGATGCGCAGCGCGATCGGCGAGGCCGGATCCCACAGCGCGTAGCCCACGAAGGGGATGTCGCGGGCTCGCACCACCACGGGCTCTCCCAGCCCCAGGGAAGAGGGGGCCTTGCGCACGGCATCGCGCCACACCCACGGATGACCGCGCAGGATGGCGCGTGCTGCGCGGGGATCGATCTCGACGCTGGCGGGGGCTTTGGCGTTTCGCGGTGCGCGCATGCCGTCGCTGTAGTCCGGTCGCGGGCCCGACGGTAGGGCGTTGGTGCATCGGCGCGGTCGCGCTATGGTGGTCCGGTGATCCGTAGAGCCGCCGCCGTCGCAGTCTGCACTTGCCTCGCCGCCCCGGCGTGCCAACGCTCGGACCACGACTCCCTCGCCGCACGGGATTGGGACGCCGGCTCCGCGGGAGGGATCGTGGATGCTGCCCACGGCGACGCGGCGGACGGCGCAGCGGAAAACGACGCGTTTGGAGGCGATGTCGCGCTCCCGGACGGGGCCGACGACCCGGACGCCGCGTGGTCCGACGAAGCGGGCGCGGGCGATGGACCTTCGCGTCTCACGATCGTCCACGGCATCCCCGACGCCCCGGCATTGCGGATGTGCCTTCATGCACGAGACGGTTCGGCCTTCGTTCCCCTCGCGGGCGACCCGTTCCCCGCCCAGGGCGAAGGGCTCGCGTTCGCGCGATCGCACGTGCTCGAGCCCCTGCCCGCGGGCTTCGACCCGGAGACCCAAGACGCTCGCCTGGTCGTCTACACCGGAGACATGGCCGCCCTGTCCGGCAAGTCCTGCGCGGCCCTCGCAACACCGCCGACCGGGGTGAGCGCACTCGCCCTGCCGGTGCTCCCTGCCGGTTCCCTGTCCTCGGGACGAAGCTGGCTCGCCGTGCTTGCCGGTTGCGTCGGAGGCGCTGGACACGAAAGCTCCGCGGAGCAGTACGCATGCGGTACCGGCTACTCCGCAAGCGCTCCCACCGCGCGCCTCATGATGGCTCCCATGGCGAGAGCTCCCGTCCAGGACCGCATCGGCTTCCAGGTCTTCGGGGGCTCGCTCGCCTCCCAATCGCTCCTGGCGCGGGTGTTCACGGCCGAGCAGTCCACCACCGAGCTCGCCTCGAGCGTGATCCCGGGGGAGCTCACGCCCAAGCCGCCGAACTCGCAGCTCGCGGTGGAGTACCTCGGCGCGGACCCGACGCAGACCAGGATTGACATCTACGAACAATACCAATCCACGCCGGTCTCGACCCTGCTCCCCGACGCGCTCGCGCACGGTGGACTCACCCTCGCAGACCTCGTCGAGGCGAGAAACTACACGCTCGTGATGGTGGGGGGAAAGGCCGGCACCGGCTCGGGCCCCTGGTGGCAGCCCTTCACCGTGATGGTGATTCGAAGCGATCCCTGACACGGCCCAAGCGCCCCGAACGGACTCGCGCAGCGAAGGATTTTCGTAACAGGCCGGCGCAGAAGCCTGTTATGCTCGGCTGTTTGGGAGGTCCTCGCCATGTCCAACACCAGACTCGCGTTGCGTGCCAGTGGGTTGCTCGGCCTTGCCGTCGTCTCCGCCTCCGGCGCCGCCGTCGCCTGGACGCCCCTCCCCGTGGACCTCGATCCTCTCGTGCGCATGCCCGGCAACCAGGAGTCCGACGGAATCCTGATCGAAGCATCCTCGAACTGCATGGGCTGCCATGCCGGCTACCAGGCCGACGTCGAGCCCGGATTCAACTGGCAGGGCTCGATGATGAGCAACGCCATGCGCGACCCGATCTTCTGGGCCACCGTCACCGTTGCCGCCCAGGACTCGATCTGGGCCGCAGGGAGACCCAACGCCACCGACATCTGCCTGCGGTGTCACTCCCCCGCAGGGTGGCTCGGCGGGCACTCCGATCCCACCAACGGCAGCGCCATGACCGGCGCCGACTTCGACGGGATCTCGTGCGACTTCTGTCATTCGTCCTACGATCCGTTCTTCGAAGACACCGCCGCGGGTCTCCGCGAAGGAAGCGACTGGCTCGGCTACTGGGACGAGACGAACAACAGCTCCACGCCGTCCAACACCGCCGCTGCCACCACCCTCGCGGCCGATCGCTCCGCCGCTTCCGGCACCAGGATGTTCAACGGCTCCACCATGTTCGTCGCCAATCGACCCCGCATCGGCACCTGGTCCGAGGCGGGCAGCGGCCAGTACTTCGTGAGCACTTCCAAGAATCGCAGGGCGTCGTTCGCCGACGCAGTCCCCAAACACCAGCTCTTCTACAGCCGATTCCACAAGAGCAAGCACTTCTGCGGCACCTGTCACGACGTCTCCAATCCGGTGCTCGCCAACCTGGCCCACAAGAACGCCACCCCGGGCGACGGCACCACCGTGCTGCCCACCGAGCAGAGCCCGGCTTCCGCACTGTCCCACGTCGAACGCACCCAGTCGGAGTTCATGCTCTCCGCCTATGGCCTCGCCGGAGGCTCCGAAGGCGTCGGCCCCTACGCCCCCGGAGTCTTCAAGACGTCGCGGCCGGGCAACAAGATCGCTGCCTGCCAGGACTGCCACATGGCAGACACCACCGGCGCCGCGGCCAACAAGAACAGCGCGGTCCTCCGCCCCACCGACAGCGTCGAACACCCCAAGAGCGGTCTGCCCAAACACGACATGCAGGGCGGCAATCTGATCGTCCCCCGCCTGCTCGCAAGCACGGTGCAGACCTCTCCCAACTACGACGCCACCAACGCGACCCTGCTGCGTCAAGGCCCGGGCCTGCTCACGCTCGACCTGACCCAGGGCCTCGCACTGAATCCCGCCGCCCTCCTCGCTGCCGCCGACCGATCACTGCTCAAGCTGCAGTCCGCTGCATCGGTCGAAGTCATCTCCTTCCAGCCCTCCACCGGCGCCCTCGTGTTCCGCCTCCACAATCGCACCGGGCACAAGCTCCCCACCGGCTACCCCGAGGGAAGACGTGTCTTCGTCAACGTGCGCGCCCTCGCCGCGGGCTCCCTCGTGCAGGAGATCAACCCCTACGACAACGCGGCCTCCACCCTTCGCGGACTCGGTGTCGCAGGAAGCCCTCCGCTCGGCCCTCTCGAGAGCTATTCCGACGAGCTCGTCTACGAGAGCCATCCCTCCAGCTCGCTCACCGGCGAGACCCACACCTTCCACTTCGCTCTCGCTGACTCCACGGCCAAGGACAACCGCGTCCCGCCCAAGGGCTTCCGCATCGCCGAGGCTCCTTCGCGTCGCGCCGAGCCCGCCTGGAACGGCACGCCGGCCCCCGGCTACTTCACCAGCCAGGAATACACCAGCGGCTTCGACCAGGTCTCCCTGTCTCTGCCTCCCGGCACCGATGCCGTACAGATTCGCGTCTTCTACCAGACCACCAGCCGCGAATACGTCGCCTTCCTCCGCGGCGAAATCAACGGCTCCGGCAACACCCTCTCCTCCCCTGCCCCTTCCGGCGAACCCCAGGCCTACGTCGCGCAATCCGACCCGTTCTTCACAAAGCTCAAGGCTTGGGGCGAAACCATCTGGTCCCTGTGGGATCACAATCGATCGCTGCCGGGCTTCGCACCCGTGCTCATGGCGGAAGCTACCGTCGGATCCAGCGTCAGCCCCTGCGCACAGTCCGGCTCCGACGGCCTCCCCTGCGACGACAGCAATGCCTGCACCACCGTCGATGCATGCTCCGCAGGTGCCTGCGTCGGCTCCTCTCCCGTGGTGTGCTCCGCACTCGATGCCTGCCACCTCGCGGGAACATGCGCCCCGACGAGCGGCGTCTGCTCCCACCCCGCTGCACCCGACGGCACCTCCTGCCCCAACGGCACCTGCTCGGCAGGTGCGTGCATCGAGTTCGTCGAGCCCGAGCCCGAGCCCGAGTTTGAG
>JAKLDZ010000267.1 GCA_022703255.1 Myxococcota bacterium
CCGACAGGAGCCTTCCCATGCTGCGACTCTGCCTTGCATTGTTCTTGATTTGCGCGAGCGCACATGCCATGGCCCAGAATGGCCGCAATGGCGCCGCCAACGGCGGTGCCTGCCAGGACTCCGAGACCCCTGGCGCACCGACCCCACACCCTCATCGAGAGCACCGCATCATGTGTTGAAGGCTGCGGTCGAAACATGCGCATCAAACCCATCGTCCCAGAACCATCCTACCCGAGCCGAACCCAGGGTGTAAACACTGTCACGGTACTGAACATGACGAAGTCGGAGGGGGCGTCCGGCATCCGAAGTGTTCGGTTCCGCCCATGGTTTTTCCTTGGGTCCGTGCGAAAGGGTCGCATCTCTGCCACAAATGGGGTAGTCGTTCGTCTTCCGATCACAGCATGAAACGGCTGAATGGGCAAAAGGTCCGGCTGCGAATACCTTGCGGATCCACGCCGGTAGCGGTACGCACCCCCCCTCGGGACGGCACGGGAATCATTATCGGAGCTACTGCGCTCCGGTCTCCCATCCCCCTGCAGGATCGTATCCGTTGCTGCCCCTCCCCATCGAAGGATATGGCTGATTGCCCCGCATCGGGGCCCGAGAGCTAGCACGAATGCCGAAGAACATCCTGGTCATCAACGCCGAATTCGGAGAGACGCGCGTCGCGCTCATCGAAGACGGAATCATCGCAGAACTGCACGTCGAGCGGTCCCAGGCCCGCACCACGGTCGGCAACCTGTACCTCGGACGCGTCACGCGCGTCTTGCCCGGAATGCAGGCCGCCTTCGTCGATATCGGCCACGAACGCGCCGCGTTCCTCCATGTCGAGGACCTCATTCGCCCGGAGGACTTCGAGTCCTACATCTCCGGCGGTCATGGCGGGCGCAGCGATGCAGCCGACGACGAGGTCGAGACGTCCGCTCCCGCGAGCGACGCGGAGGAATCGTCCGAAGAGGCCACTCCCGAGCGCTCCGTCGAGGGGGGCTCGGAGCCTCCCTCGCAGGCCGAATCCGCCGACAAAGCCAAGAGCGGCGCGCGACGCGACCGCAGGCAGCCGCGTCAGCGGGGGCGCGATGGACGCGGCGGGCGCGGCTCGAGCAACGCGGGCCCTGCGCGGGTTTCCCGCACCACCCCCATCCGCGACGTCGTGCGCGAGGGACAGGAGATCATCGTCCAGGTCTCCAAGGATCCGATCGGCACCAAGGGCGCGCGCGTGACGAGCCACGTGTCTCTGCCGGGCCGCTACGTGGTCTACATGCCGACCGTCGATCACATCGGCGTGTCGCGCCGCATCGGCTCCGCGCGCGAGCGAGAGCGACTGCGCGATGCGATCGACGCGATGCGTCCGCCCAAGGGGGGCGTGATCGTGCGGACCGTCGCGGAAGGCCTCACCAAGGGGCAGATCAAGGCCGACATCGCCTATCTGGTGCGCCTCTGGGGCGAGATCGTGCGCAAGCGCGAGGCGCAGCCCAAGGTCCCTTCGTGCCTGTACTCGGAGCTCGATCTGGTGCTGCGCACGGCGCGCGACGCATTCGGCGACGAGGTCGAGAAGATCGTCATCGACGACAAGAAGTCCTTCGAGGAGCTGCGCCGGTTCATCGAGACCTTCATGCCGGAGCGGGTGAAGGACATCGAGCTGTACGAGGGAAGCGAGCCGATCTTCGACGCGTACGGAATCGAAGACGAGATACGGCGAGCGCTGTCTCGCAAGGTCCCGCTGCCCTCCGGTGGGTATCTGGTGATCGATCAGGCCGAGGCGCTCACGGCGATCGACGTCAACACCGGCCGCTTCGTCGGCAAGGGCTCCAAGGATCTCGAGGAGACGATCCTCAAGACCAATCTCGAAGCGGTCGAGGAGATCGCCTACCAGCTGCGCTTCCGCAACCTCGGCGGCCTCATCGTCCTCGACACCATCGACATGGACCGGCCGTCGAATCGCGAGAAGGTTCGCCAGCGGCTCACCGAGCTGCTGCAGAAGGACAAGGCTCGCACGACGATCAACCCGATCTCCGATCTCGGGCTGATCGAGATGACGCGCAAGCGCACGCGCGAGAGCATCGGGCGGGTGCTGCACGAGCCCTGCTTCTACTGCGACGGCACGGGGCAACTGCAGTCGCGCACCACGGTGGCCTACGAGATCCTCCGCCAGCTTCGTCGCGAGTACGCCTCGCTCTCGGGCTACCAGGTGGTCGTCAACGCGCACCCCGCGGTGGTGGACGTGCTCAAGACCGAGGAAGCGGAGGCGCTTGCGACCGCGGAGAACCGGTTCATGCGACGCATCGAGCTGGTGCCGCGGCGCGAGTACCACATCGAGCAGTTCGATCTTCAGGGGAAGTGACCATGAGCGAGGAGCCCAGAGCCGGGTTCGGGAGCCGGAAGGACGAGCGCGTCACGATCAACAAGGAGTTCGGATCGTTCGACGCCTTCCTGCAGGAGTACGTCACCAACATCTCCCGATCGGGCGTCTTCATCCGCTCCAAGAACGTCCTGCCCGTCGGCACGAAGGTCAACCTGCGCTTCACCGTGATCATGGACGACGTCGAGACGATCGAAGGCACCGGCGAGGTGGTTCGGACATCGGACGACGGCATGGGCGTGGTCTTCCGGGAGCTGACGACGTATTCGAAGAAGCTGCTGGAGAGGCTGGTGGTCGCGCGCGATCCGGGCGTGCGCGGTGGCGTCTGATCACTGCAGCACGGTGTCGGTGTACCAGCGTCCGAGCCGTTCCCTCACCAGGGTGAACTCCGCTCCGGTAGCGAGCCTGACGCGATAGCCGCGCTCGCCGCGAGCGAGGCCCACGACGCTGCCGATCACCTGCACGTCGTGCCACTTGCCCTCGAGCTGCACGCGTCGCGGGCGGCGTCGGTCCTGATCGACGGACTCGACGCGTGCGTGGACCCAGCGTTCGACGCCTTTGGGGGGAGTCCACCCGCCTTCGGCGCGCAGATCGAACTCCACCTGTGCGTAGGCACGCTCGCTGATTCCGTAGCCTGCGGCGCGGCACATCACGACGACGAGCACGTAGCCTTCCTGCAAGGTGCGTGCGACGTAGCTTCTGCGGGCGGCGCGGATGATCACTTGCCGGACGGGGCCCCACGCCTCGGGCAGGTCCTGGCTCGCCTTGCGGAGCTCGAGCTGCATGTGGGCGCCCGCGACTTTCACGTCGAACGGTTCGAGCGCCCCGGCGTAGTCCACCGCTTCACCGTAGTCGTCCACCAGCACCGCCCCGAGCGCCCCGGGAGTCGCCTCCAGGAAGTTCTGCAGGATGCGCGCGAAGGTCGATAGGTCCTGGTCGCGCAGGCCATCCTTGCGGCGACGCGTCATCGCGGAGGATCCTCGAGCGACGGGGTGGCGATCGTGCCGAGGTGGCCTTCGGCGTTGCGCTCGACCTTCACTGGGATCCTGGCTCGGAGGTCGAGCAACAGCTTGTCGAGCTCGACCTTCGCGCGAGCGGCGACGATCTCGTCACGAAGCATCTTCGCGCGCTGGGCTTCTGGCACGATCTGCGCCGGCTGGATCTCGGTGAGCATGATCACGTGCCAGCCAAAGGGGCTCGCCACCGGACCGGTCTGATCCCCCGGCGCGTGCAGCTGCTTCCAGACCGACGTCACGTAGTCCATCTCGAAGCGTGGTGTCGGCGCCCCGGGCTCCGGCCGACTCACCAGATCGGCGATGCGCCCATCCTCGGTCACCGGCTGAAGCTGCTCGGCGCGCACCTCGATGCCGTCGGCTGCGACCGCCTTCGCCGCATCGATGAAGGCACCTGCCCCCTGCTTGCCCTTGACTGCCTCCGCGATCTTCTCTGCGACGCTTCGGGCCTTCTTGCGCGCCTCGGGGTCGCTGTCCGCGGCCATCGCCACGGCGTGCACGGTGCGCCGCGCCTGCGGCCGATCCAGGTCCAACCAGTGGATCGAGGTGACCCGCTCGAGCTCCTCGGCGGTCGACGGCGTCCGGTCCGCCTCGCGTTTGACCCTCATGAGCAAGGCATCGGCGAGCACTCCGCGTTGCTCGACGATCACGAAGGGATCGCGGTCGTAGCCGCGCTGTCTGGCGCCTTCTGCCATGAGGGCATCGAAGACCGCGCGCGACCGCGCTTCTTGCGCCGAGACCCGTTGGGCAGCGGCGATGTGGCGCACGGCTTCGGCCGTGATCGGCAGGCCGCCCACGCGAGCGACCTCGCCCTCGGCGAGCGCGGTCGACTGCTCAGAGGGCGCCGCCGGCGCGCCGTTGCAGCAGCAGAGGGCAAGCGCGCCCAGGCCGATCGCGAAGCGAAGGTTCATCCCGCGCTCCTGGGGCGCAGCAGATCGATCGACGAGCGCAGGAGCGCGACTCCGACCACCAGGAGGAAGACCGCACCGAGGTCGTCGCGGTTGCCCATGACCCACACGCCGCCGCACAAGGCCGAGACGGCCAGGACCAGCATGACAAGGGCGAGGATATCGAGCAGCCGACCCATCGTGGTTCCGCGATCACCCCGGATCGAAGCGCCGGGCGGGTGGATCCCACCCGGGCTTCAACGTATACCGCGACCGGCGTTCGATGTCCCCTCCGAGCGTTCGAAGATCAGGAGACCCTCCCCATGCGCGTCGATGTCATCATGCCCCAGCTCGGCGAGTCCGTCGTGGAAGGCACCATCACCCGCTGGCTCGTTCAGCCCGGTGACCTCGTCCAGCGCGATCAAGCCGTCGTCGAAGTCGCCACCGACAAGGCCGACAGCGAGGTGCCCGCCCCACAGGCCGGGCGTGTCGAGCGGTTGCTCGCCGCCGAAGGTTCGACGGTGAAGATCGGTGCGGCTCTGTGCGTCATCGAGACCGAGAACACCGCGATGCAGGCCTCGATTCCTGTCGCGACGAGCCTCGTGGAAGGCACGCCTGCGCCCTCGCGGGGGCGCGCCAAGGCGCCTCCCCGCGAGACCTTCGGCGCGTGCGTCACCTCGCCCGCGGTGCGACGTCTCGCGCTGGAGCACGCGATCGATCCGCGCGAGCTTCGCGGGAGCGGAGCCCACGGGCGTGTGACGCGTGACGACGTGCTTCGCGCGGCGGGGGTGGATCCCGACGCGGTCACGCGGGCTCCCGCGCCGCATGGAGATCCGGCTCCTGGTCCGACGCCTCCTGCGGTGCCCGCGCAGTCTCACGGATCCGGGGAGACCGTGGAGATCGCCGCGCTGCTGAACCGGGGCGTTGCGATGCCGATCCCGGGGGTCGGGTACAACGCCTACAAGGTGCCTGCGTACACGCCGAGGGACGGGGATCAGGTCGTGCCGTTCTCCAGGCGCCGACGGCTCATTGCCGATCACATGGTCTACTCGAAGGCGGTCTCGCCGCACGTGGTCACCGTGGCGGAGATCGATCTGGATCGCACCGTGCGCCTTCGGGAGCAGCACAAGGCCGTCTATCAGAGCGAGGGCATCGCGCTCACCCTGGTCACGTTCGTGTGCGCCGCGGTGGTGAAGGCGCTGCGCGAGTATCCGGGGCTCAACGCGCGGGTGCTCGACGACCGGTACGTGCTGCTCGGGGAGGTGAATCTCGGCGTGGCAGTGGACACGCCCGAGGGGCTGCTGGTGCCGGTGATCCGCCGAGCGGACGAGCTGTCGTTGCGCGGTCTGGCGCGAGGGATCTCGGAGCTGGCGGCGAGGGCGCGGGAGGGCAAGCTCACGGCCGACGAGCTTTCGGGCTCGAGCTTCACGGTGTCGAACCCGGGAGCGAAGGGCAACCTGTTCGGCGCGGCGGTGATCTCGCAGCCCAACGTGGGGATTCTGCGCACCGGCGAGGTCAAGAAGAGGGTGGTCGTGATCGAGGGAGAGGGGGGGGCCGATGCGATGGCGATCCATCCGGTGATGTACGCGGCGCTCTCGTACGATCACCGGATCATCGACGGGGTGATGGCGAACGCGTTCTTGTGGAGGGTGGGAGAGATCCTGCGCAGCGGGCAGTTCGCGGTGTAGGGGGTCGCGAGCGGCGAACGTGTCGGGGGCCTTCTCGATCGCGGAAGTGCCCGATGGGAAGTACGCGGTGTTCGTGGCGTTCACGGGTCGCCGCTGTCTCCTGGGATGAACTTCCAGTACCGCGTCGTCTCGATGAAGGGTGGTGTGCCGATCTCGGCTACCGAGGATCTGAAGGGCGTGTTCGTCTACAAGTAGGGGTCACACCGGTCGAGGCGTGCGGTCCGCACCGATGAGGACGGGCGCGTCGCGCCACTTGCCGCGGAGCACGAAGACACCGATGACGAGGGCGACGACGGTGACGTGGACGACGGCGGCGCCCCAGGCGCCGCGCACGCCGAGATGGGCGCCTTCGCCGAGCACCCAGACGAGAGGCAGGAAGACGAAGAAGCCGGAGCCGAGCATGACGTAGGTGGGGGTCGAGGTGCGTCCGGAGCCGCGGATCACGGACTGCGCCACGATGCCGAAGCCGTCGAAAGGCTGGTAGGCGCCGGCGAGCAGGCCGATGGCGCTGCCGAGGGCGACGACGGCCGGGTCGGGGTTGAAGGCGCGCACGAGGGGGGTGCGGAACAGGGCGATGGCGATGCCGACGATGGTCATGTAGCCGACGCCGATACCGATGGAGAGCCAGGCGCTTCTGGAGGCGAGGTCGGGGCGTCGGGCTCCGAGGTACTGGCCCACGAGGGTGGAAGCGGTGACGCCGAGGGCAGCGGCGGGCATGAAGCAGAAGCTGGTGACCTGGAACAGGACGGTATGGGCGGCGAGCTCGGCGGGGGCGCGCGTGGCCGCGTAGGCGGCGAAGGCGGTCCATCCCACCATCTCGAACATCCACGACAGCCCGATGGGCGCACCCAGCGTGAGGAATCGTCGGAGCTGCCAGAGCCCGGGGGACGACCACGAGCGCGAGCCGGCCTGGATGGCGCGGCGACCGCACAGGTAGATCACGACGCAGTAGGAGCATTCGATGGCGCCGGCGATGGCGGTGGCGATGGCGGCGCCTTCGACGCCCAAGCGCGGCAGGCCGGCGAGGCCGAAGACGAGCACGACGGCGAGCAGGGCGTTGGAGACGTTGGCGATGACCGAGGCGATCATCGGGGTGACGGTATCGCCCAGGCCGCGCAGGAAGCTGGCGAGCACGAAGGTGCCGAGGGTGAAGGGCGAGGAGAGCAGGCGGATCTGCAGGTAGATCGTGGCGAAGGGACGGACCTCGGCCGAGGCGCCCATCCAGCCGAGCGCGTGGGGGACGGCGAACCAGAGGGGCGCGATGGCGAGGCACATGGGCAGGATGAGGGCCACGCCGGCGTTGACGTGGCGCGACAGATCCTTGCGACCGGCGCCGTGGTCCTGAGCGACCAGGATGTTGACGACGGTCATGGTGCCGGTGAAGAAGCAGAGCATGGCCCACCAGAGCACGCCGCCGAGGCCGGCGGCGCCCTGCTCGACGGTGCCGACGCGGCCGAGGATCGCGGTGTCGACGATCCACATGACGGACTGGCTGAGGTTGGAGACCACGAGCGGCGCGGAGAAGGAGACGACCTCGCGCACGGTACCGGAGCGTGCGGTGACGACGCTGCTGGTGGTGGTCATCGCGGGGGGGGGTAGCGCAGAAATGCAGGCTTGTCGACGTCGGGGCAGGGGCAGGAGAGGGAAGGCAGGGGAGGGGAAGGCGGGCAGGGAAGCGGGCACGAATGCAGGGGTGTGGAGTGGAGGCGGGAACGTACGGGTTGACGCCGCCTGGGCGATAAGCGATTCCGCAGCTCGTTGGCGATCCACGGAGGTGCCATGAGCAAGGAATACAAGCCTTACGTGCCGGCGGATCAGAACCTCAAGGAGTTCACGATCCGAGCCCTCGTGATCGGGCTCGTGCTGGCCGTGGTGCTGGGGGCGGCGAACGCCTATCTCGGGTTGAAGGCGGGCATGACGATCGCGGCCACGTATCCGGCGGCCGTGCTCGGCATGGCGCTGCTGCGTCTGTTCAAGGACAACAACATCCTCGAAGAGAACATGACGCGCACGGTGGGCTCGATCGGCGAGTCGATCGCGGCGGGTGCGATCTTCACGCTGCCGGCGTTCCTGATTGCCGGGGTGTGGAGCCCGGAGATGTTCGGCTCCATCGACGGCTACTGGAAGAGCACGGTCATCATGCTGGTGGGCGGCATCACGGGCATCCTGTTCGTGACGCTGCTGCTGCTGCGGCCGAGTGGCCTCTTTCGGGGGACGGTCTAGGTGATGCCGACTGCGCAGAAATTCACCTGGTGGACGGCCCTGGCGGTGCTC
>JAKLDZ010000268.1 GCA_022703255.1 Myxococcota bacterium
AGTGCCGAGCGTTTGCGTTCGGTGAAGGATGGCAGTGCTGGGCGACGCGGCGTCTGTCCGGCGGCGACTCTTGCCCAATGCCCACGGGGAGGAAGGGGGATGCGCAAGGCGCGACAGCGCTTGGCGAGCGCGACGTCGCTGACTCGCGAGCACGGCGTCGTGGTGCGGGCGCCCGGGTCCCGTCCCGTGCTGCCCGGCTCGCGTCCGGAGGCGGTGCTCGACGGAAAGTACGCTTCTCATTGGTCGGGCGACGCGGGCAGGGCTCCGTGGACCATGGAGGTGAGGCTGCCGTCCCCCCGGAAGGTGGACCGCATCGGGCTGCGGCTCGGATACGACGCCGTGACGGTGGATCGCACGGATGACTCGGGGCGCAGGTTCAGCGGGGCGTACCTGCCCGTGCGATACCGGGTCGAGCTCGAGCGGGCGGACGGGACGTGGTTGCGGGTTCGCGCGGCGGATCCGCCGGAGCAGTGGGGGACACCGTTGCCGGTGCGACGCAGGCTCGTGCGTCTGGCGGAGGCCGAGACGGTGAAGGCGTTGCGCCTGACCGTGGACGAAGCGACGGGGCCTTGGGGGGAAGCCGATCGAGCGTTGGCGGCGCCGGTGATCCGGGACCTTTCATTGTACGCTTCCGACGACGTCTACCCTGTGATTGAGCCGCCGCTGTTTCTGAGCGTGAACGCGAATCCGTCGGCGCTGACGAGCACGCGCAAGGGAGGCGAGGCGTACTCGGACGGGGGGTTCGCTCGCGACGCGTACCACCGTCTTCGCCGGATCGTGGCCGGGTTCGATTCCGACACGCGGTGGCCTGCGGATGCGTCGCGCGCGCGCGACGACGGGACGGGGCGGTTCCTGGAGTGCATCGAGGGAGACGATCCGGTGTTGGGGCGGGCGTTGCTGGTGGAGAACTCGCCTCCGCCGGTGGTGATGCTGTCGGGGGGGTTCAGTTGGACGATGGACGAGCGGACGGCGCCGGATCCGGCGCGCGCGGGAGCGTGGTTCTGGGATGTGACTTCGCCAGCGGACTCATCCGAGCGGGGGATGGGGGCGCTGATCGGTCCGGTTGGCGACCGGGTGGCGCCGTTCGTGGGGTTCTGCGGGGGGGCGCAGATCCTGGCAGCGCTGGAGGCCTGGCCGCGATTGGAGCAGGAGCAGGAGGTCGACGAAGCGGATCCGTACGGGGGGTGGTCGAGGCTGCTGGTGGGCAATGGCAACGAGCCGCTGGATCGCATTCCGACGGGCAAGGAGCACATCGAGCTGGCGTGGTGGCTCGACCCGCCAGAGCGCGACGCTTCGCGTCCGGTGATCGTGTTCGAAGCAGCGGATCGCCTGTTCGAGACGCTTGCGGTGGGCAGCGGTCGGGGCGCCACGCGGCAGCTTCCCTCGTCGCACTACGCGATGATCCGGGCGAGCGCGTTCGACGGGGTGCTGTCATCGCTGAAGATGACGGCGTGGAGCGAGTACTGTCATCCGTGGGTGATGCCGGGGCCGGAGCCGACGCGACGGCAAGGGGATGGGCGGTGCGTGACGGTGCCGCAGGCGTATCGTTCGCGGGACACGGGGCGGTATCCGGTGATTGGCTTCCAGTTCCATCCGGAGCAGCGGGACCTGCCGCGGTTGGCGCCGGGGGCGTTGGCGGAGGAGCGGGGGGACGGGCTGGAGGTGTTTGCCAACGCGATTGACCTGGCGGTGGAATCGTATGTGCGGCTGTACTGGCCCGACGCCTGATTGCGCTGTACGGCTGCGCAGTGTCGGAGGAGGTGCGGGTAACCTGCGCGGAGCCTCCAGGGATCCGTCTTGACGACCCTGTGCGCCCGTTCATAATCGCCGACCTGAAAGGATGCACAGCGAGCGTCTGCTCAGCGCAGGGCAGACGCTGTCGAGGAGATACATGGAACCATCGAATGCCGCACCGTGCGGTTCCGAGGATGCGGAACCTCCGTCGCCAGCCTCCAGCTCCGAGGAGTCCGAACCTCCGCCAGCCGTCGAAGACAAGTCCGACACCGTCCTGAGCTTCCCCGCTGCCCCAGCCTGGCAGCTCCAACTCCAAGCCGCTCTCACCACGCGTCAGTCGTTCGAGCGCGTGCTCGATCCCTCCGACGAGCGTCTCGCGTGTTTCGACGAGGTGGCGGCGCGCTACCCCGTGCGGGTGCCTCCGTACTACCTGTCGCTCATCAAGGTTCGTGACCCGAACGATCCGATCGGGCGCATCGCGCTGCCCGACGTCCACGAGCTCTCTTCGTGCCCCTCCTTGCTCCGCGACCCGCTCGAGGAAGAGGAGGACATGCCGGTCGATCGGCTCGTCCATCGCTACGGCGATCGGGCGCTGCTGCTCGCCACCTCGACCTGCGCCATGTACTGCAGGTTCTGCACGCGCAAGCGCCTCGCCGGCCGGGAGGGAGGCAGGATCTCCTCGCGCAATCTCGAGGCGGCCGTGGCCTATCTGCGGGCTCACCCCGAGGTGCGCGACGTCATCGTGTCGGGAGGCGATCCGTTGACCCTCGCCGACGGGCACCTCGCCCAGATTCTCGCCGCCTTGCGCACGGTGCCGTCGATCGAGATCCTGCGGGTGGGCACGCGGATGCCGGCGGTGCTTCCGCAGCGGATCACGCCGTCGCTGGCTCGCATGCTGGCGCGCTTCCAGCCCTTGTTCCTGAACACGCACTTCAACCACCCGCGGGAGCTCACGCCGGAGGCCCTCGAAGCGCTGGGGCGTCTCGCCGACGCGGGCATCCCGCTGGGCAACCAGTCGGTGCTCCTGGCTGGCGTCAACGATCGTCCGGAGATCCTCGCCGAGCTGTTCCGCAAGCTGCTCTCCGCGCGCGTGCGCCCGTACTACCTGTACCAGTGCGATCTGACCGAGGGGGTCGAGCACCTGCGCACGCCCCTCTCTCGCGGCATCGAGATCATGGAGGCGCTGCGCGGAAGGCTGAGCGGCCTGGCGATCCCGACCTTCGTGGTCGACGCACCCCACGGTGGCGGCAAGATCCCGGTCTGCCCCAACTACGTCGTCTCGCTCGCCCCCGGACGCACCGTCCTGCGCAACTACGCCGGCCAGATGGTGGCCTATCCCGATCCGGTTCCTGGCGTCTCGAGGCAGGATGGAGGAGGCGCGATCCACGACGGTGTCTCCGCCCTGCTGTGCGGCGCGCGCGATCAGCTCGGAGCGCGCCCCGAGTCGCAGGAGAGCCGCCGACGCACCAACGTCGCCCGCTCCCACCTCCACGTCGCCAATCGGACGATCACCGTCGGCCTCGCCTTCAACACCCGGCGGACCAATGCCCTGGTCGACGATCGCGAGTCGGAGTTCGAGTCTCCCCGCACCATCGAGGCGGTCGAGGCCGCGCTCCGCGACTTCGGCCACCAGGTCGTGCGTCTCGAAGCGGACTCCTCCTTCCCGGCCCACCTGACCGAGTCCCGCGCCGACATCGTGTTCAACATGGCCGCCGGCATCGTCGGCTGCCGTCGCGAAGCCCAAATTGCCTCCGTCTGCGAAATGCTCGGCGTCGAGTACACCGGCTCCGACCCCCTCGTCCTCGCCGCGTCGCTCGACCGCACCGTCGCCAAACGCCTCCTGCGCGATGCCTCCGTCCGTACCCCCGAGTACTTCGTCGTCAACGGCGCCCCCATGAAGGTCCCCCAGGGCTTCCGCTTCCCAGCCATCGTCAAACCAGGCGTCGGAAGCTGCAGCAAGGGCCCCAGCCTCATCCCCGTCGCTCGCGACTCGCTGCAGCTCAGCGAGGTCGTCGCCAATCTCCGCCTGCGCCACGGCAAGTCCACGCCGCTCATCGTCGAGGGGTTCGTCGCCGGTCGCGAGATCTCCGTCGGCCTCCTCGCGAAGGCCGGAAGGCTCGTGCCCCTCGAGCCGATGGAGGTCGTGTTCCTGCACGACGACGGCTTGCGGATCTACAGCGACGACATGAAGCGCAACTGGGACGGGAAGCTGACGTACCAGTGTCCTGCGCGGGTGGAGGAGAAGGTCCTGCGGGCGTGCCGTTCGGTGGCCGAGCAGGCGGCGCGCGCGCTGGGATGCCGGGACTTCGCGCGGGTGGACATGCGGCTCGACGCCCACGGCGTGCCCTGGGTCATCGAGGTCAACCCCCTCCCGGGCATCACTCCCAGCTACAGCGATCTCGTGATGATCGCCGAAGCCTCTGGCATGAGCTACCGCGACCTCATCGGCCGCATCGTCGAGTCCGCGCTCTCCAGGCTGGCCGCACGTCGACGCAAGCTCCACTGCGCTTCATGATCGGCTTCCGGGGTCTGTCTCCGTTCCTCCCTCACGCGATGTTCGTCGTGTCGGCCACACGGGCCGACGCCCTCGCGCGGTGGTCGCGGCTCCGCGGCGTCGGGATCACTTGAGAGGCAGGACGTTGCGGGGATCGCAGGGGATGGTGGTCTGGTTGCGGACGACGTTCTGGTTGCGCAGATCGGCGGGATCGATGTTGTCGCGGACCTGGCGGACTTCGAGGTGCAGGTGCACGATCCCTTCGCTTCCGGTGTCACCGACGTAGCCGAGCAGGTCTCCTTCACGGGCGATCATGCCAGGAGCGATCCCCTCCGCGGAGGCGTCGAGGTGGCCGTAGAGCACGATGTAGTCGCGGAGTCTTCCGCCTTCACGCAGCGTGTGGCGGGTGACCACGGAGATACCGAAGAGCTTCCCGACGAAGAGGACTTCGGCGTCTCCCTGCTGGTGTTCGAGAGGGAGGGTTCGCACCTCGGTGCCCCGGGTGTGCATCAGGTCCACGGCGCCGTGGCCGGTGTGGGAGAGGCGGGAGCCTCGGCGCTGCTCGTTGTCCGGGCGATCGAGGTCGTAGCCGGAGACGGCGAAGTGGCCCGATTCCGGAGGGGGGACGGGGTAGCGATAGGAGTCGTAGTCGGCGGGGCGGTCCGGGAGCTTGGGAATCTGCTCGTAGGTGATCCACCGACCGGAGCGGTCGCGGTGCACGTTTCTTTCACCCACCAGGTCGAGGCTGGAGCCGGTGGGGACGTCGTCGGGGATCGGGATGCACTGATCGAAGTCGGGGAGGGTGCCGGCGGGGCAGACGGCGGACATGTCGGAGGCGAGGGTGGGGGAGGTTCGGACGACGGTGACGGTTCGGTGGGCGGGGTCGCTGGGGGCGGCCGCCGCGGAGAGCGCGGTGAGAGCAGCGGCGGCGACGGATGCGCGGGCCAGCGGGTCCATGCGGGGAGACTAACCGATCGGTGGTGGAGTGCATTCCCCCCGTTGCAGCGCCGCGCCGGGACGACTACCCCTCGGACCATGCGACCCCCTGAAAGCGGCGGAATCCAGGCGAGCCTCGAGGCGATCTACAAGGCGCAGCGGACGATCCGGGACGTGAGCAGCAAGATCGAGCGCTCCCCGGCGGCAGCGCAAGCCATTCAGAAGGCGATCGGGGAGGCGCGCTCCCACCGCGCGGACGACGAGCGCGCGTTGCGGCTCGTGTGTCTGGTGCGGCTGCTGCAGAACATCCCCTCGCCGAAGGCCATCGACCTGCTGGTGGATCTGCTCGGAGACGACGTCGACGACGTCCGCGCCGCGGCGGGTATCGTGCTCGAGGACATCGGGCGGGACCGCTCCAACGATCTGCGCACGGGCATCGGCCGCGCGCTGACTTCGCTGCCGCCCGATCACCACGCGCTGCGCGAGCTGCCCTTCGTGGTGCTCAACGTGAGCGAAGGCGACGCCCGTGCCGCCCTCGTGCCGTTCCTCAAGCTGCGCGACGCCGAAGCGGTCGCGTCGGCCATCGAGGCGCTGGTCGAGAACGCGGATCCCGACGCCATCGGCGAGCTGAACGCATTGAAGGAGGACAAGCGCGAGGTGGAGATCGGCGACGACTCGACCGACGAGACCGTGCAGGTGACGATCGGGGAGCTGGCGCGCGACGCGGTCGATGCGCTGGACGAGATCCGGAAGGCGATTGCGCAGCCGGACCGGTAGGATGACCCTGCACGCGCTCGATGCCCGGGACGTGGCCGTCTTCGAGACCTTCGCGGTCCCGCGGTATCTCACCAGGTTCGGCATGCTCGCGGTGGAGCTGCTCATTCCGTGCGACGGTGCGGTGCTCGCCAACGTCGGGTGCCGCACCGGCTTCCCCGATCAGATCCTGGGACGATACCTCCCCGGCGTCAGCGTTCTGGGCTTCGACCCCTCGGAGGCCGCTCTCGAGCTCGCGCGCACCAAGGCCGCTCTCATCCGCGACGCGGTCTTCGAGTACCGCGCCGGGGACATCCCGCTTCCGGTGGAGGGAGCGGCGTTCTCCCACGCGCTCGCCCTGCATCCCCGGCTGGATGCTTCGGGTCACGAAACATTGATGCGAGAGCTCCACCGCCTGCTGCTCCCGGGCGGCCAGGCCGTGTTCGCCATGCCCCTGCGCGGATCCTTCCAGGAGATCATCGACCTGCTCCGGGAGTATGCCCTCAAGGCCGACGCCGCCGAGCTGACCAAGGCGCTCGAATCCTCCGCGGCAGCGCGTCCGACGCTCGAGACCCTGAGCGAGGAGCTCGAAGCGATCGGCTTCGACGACGTCGACGTGGAGGTCCGCCCGACCACGCTCACGTTCCGATCGGGACGCGACTTCTTCGAGGACCCGGTCTCCCGCCTGATGGTCGTGCCCGACGTCGAGGCGTCGCTCGGCCTCGGCCCGCTGGACGAACCCATGAAGTACGTGCGCGAAGCGATCGACCGCTACTGGTCCGAGGCGGACTTCGAGCTCACGGTGAACGTCGGCTGCGCCAGCGCGCGCCGCTACTGAGCGGGCCGCGCGCAGCGTCGGGACCTCAGTACGCCTGGAAGTCCTCGATCACGACTCGCACGCGAAACCCCTCGGCGGTGCGGCGGACCAGGAACAGGATTTCGTCTCCGAAGACGCGATCCTGACCCACCTTTCGCACTTCGATCGGGACCCGAACGAGGAGGTCCTGCTCCTCCATCATGACCGGTCGCGCAGGTCGCTCTCCCTCGACGTCCTGCAGGTCGCGGGGCGCGTACAGCTCCATCGACGTCTCGCGGTACACCGGCTCCGGCCCCGTGGCCCGATAGTCGAACTTGCCGAAGCGCCGGTCCCAGACCTGCTCGGCGGGACTCCCCGCACCCGCGCCGGTCGGATTGCCCGACGGAGCGAACCACAGCGCGTCGCGCGTCAGCACCTCGCGAAGCCCCGCGCCGTCTTCCCGACTCACCGCCTCGAAGAACGCGCGCACGGCCGACACGGCGCCGCTGGCATCGGCGGGCTCCAGGAGCGTCACCCAGCCCGACGACGTCTTGCCCCGCGCGACCGTCGGGGGAGGGGTGCCCTGCAGGTCCACGGCAACTCCATCGGGGCGTCGTGGCACCGAGGGGAGCGCCGACGCCGTGGCGAAGGTGGCGCTGCGCTGCAGCGTGCAGGCCGACGGGGCGATCACCGCGCCGGCGAGCGGTGCGGCGAGCAGCACGACAACGACCAACCGCCTCATCGACCCCGCGTCTTCACAGCGACTCGACCTCCACCTTCGACTGTCTCCCCAAGGCCACCGTCGAGCCGTCCGGGACCACGACCCACTGTCCGGCCGGGGGCTCGTCGAAGTCGGCTCCGATGAGGTCGAAGCGCACGCGCGCGAGATCCGGCAGCCGGCTCCGGCGGAACGCGTCGTCGGGAAGCAGCGCCTCGATGTCGTCCTGCCCATGGATCGGACGATAGGCCATCCCGGTGCCGCGCGTGAGCCCCACGATGTACTCGCCGTTGCTGACGAGGATGCCGATTCGGCCGCTGTCCTCTGCGCCCTCCTCGCTCGACAGGCGGTCCACCAGCGCAACGGTCGTGCGCAAGGCCCTGACGACCTCGGCGGCAGGCGTCTGGTCGGTGAGCTTGCCGGCGTCGTGAAGGAACGACAGGAACAGGTGGAAGACGAGCTCGCTGTCGGTGTCTCCTCTCACATTGCGCATGAGGAAGTCGGGGATGGAGGTAACGAGCCGATCTCGCAGGTTCTCGAACTGGGCGATCGTGCCGGTATGCGCGAACAGCCACTGTCGATAGCGGAACGGGTGGGTGTTGCGCGTGCCGGGCTCCCCTACGCTCGGAAGGCGCACATGCCCGACGAGCACGTCGGTCCTGACATCACGCATCAGCCCCGACACGTCGACCGTCGGATGCGCGTCGATCGGCCGGCGACGCAGGAGCACCTCGCCACCCTGGTAGAAACCGAAGCCCCATCCCAG
>JAKLDZ010000269.1 GCA_022703255.1 Myxococcota bacterium
GACCAAGCGGTTCCATATCGAAGACGATGCCCCGATCGTAAAACTTGTCCAGGGGACAGGGCCGCACGTTCTGGTCCGCGGCTTGTTGCTGAAAAGTCTTTCCTGGCAGGACGCGAACGCCTTGGCGAACGCGCGAATCAGCCCTCCCTGATTCCGATACGCAGCCGCGCGCCCCACCTCGAGCACATAGCGCACATCACTCCCGAGAATCCGCCTCACCGCGCCACGCACCTCCGCCGCGTCGTCGGAGGCGCAGAACTCCCGTCCGACACCGTGCGGGATCAACCGCAGCCTCGAAGCCACCGAAGGCACCTGCTCGTGAATCGCACGCCAGGTCGCCTCGCTCGGCACGATCACCCGCTCGGACCGTTGCAGCGCCTCCGACACGTAGCGACGGCACGCGAGCGCCCGGATACGCCCCCCGAGCCCCCGCGGTCGCAGCCACTCCGGGTCGGTGATCCAGAGCACGTCGTGGACCGTGGTGATCACCCGCGCTCCCAGCCCGGGCGGGTAGAACCCCGCGGTCGCGTGGAGCAACGTCACGCGCGACGCATCGAGCTGCCTGGCGAGCAGCGCGGGCGCCAGCACGCTCCTGGGATCCCCGGCGAGCGCGATCTCCCGCACGTTCGGGAGCGACGGCACGATGTGCGGATCGCGTCCGTCGGTGAGCAGACGGAAGGCATGATCGGGGGCGATCTCGGGCAGGTGCCGCGCGAGCGCGCGCTGGTACGAGGGGAGTCCCGATGGGTTCCAGCAGACCGTGCGGCACTCGATGCAGATCATCGCCCACCTCGCCCCTACGTCTCGGGGATCGTGGCACGCGTCCGCGCGAGAGACAACGGGTCAGCGCTGCGCGTCGATGCGTTCCGCCACCTGACGCGCCGCGTCCTCGAGGGTCACGAAGCGATAGCCCTCGCTCCGCAGCAGCTCGAACACGCTCCCCAGGATCCGCACCTTGTGAGCCTGCTCCACCCGTACGTCGGGTTGATGCCCCCGCAGCGCGTCCAGACCGTCGCCGGCATCGAGCACATCCATGCCGTGCAGCTCCAGGTTCACCACCGGCTCGCCCACGACCATCCGCGTGAGCGCGCGGGCGGTCCGCTCGCCACCGAGGGTGAGCGAGGTGCCGATGAAGGGCAGGCGCAGGCCGCGAGTGACCTGGACGGGCAGCTCGATGAGGGGGCGGTTGCCGCGACGATGGTAGGGGCTGCCCGGGCGATAGGGGCGGGTCGGCGCGAGCAGGACCCGGGGATGGTCCTGCACCGAACGGCTGGTGCGTCCGCGCAAGGCGATCCAGGTCATCGCGGCGGCCTTGGCGGCGAAGTACGACGGGCACGGGAACACGGAGGTGTCGTAGACGTGTCCAGTCTCCTGCAACGCGTCGAGCAGCCCGTCGTGGATCACGTAGCCCGGGGCGCGGAAGCCCGCCGGGCGTCGGCCGACCGCGCGCGCGATCGCCGCGGCGCCCTCCTCGAGCTGGCGTCGGACTTCGTTCGGCTCACGATGTGTCACGTCGTAGGCGTGATCGAGGGTGTGGTTGGCGATCTCGTGGCCTTCTTCGCGCATGCGACGGAGCGCATCGGCGCTGCTGGACCGGTCGAGGTCGGCGCCGACGGCGAAGAGGGTCAGGGGGATGGAGTGGTCGGAGGCGAGCCTTGCGAGCCTGGGCACCGCGATGTCGTAGACCGCCGTGGCCCCCGCGCCCTGAGGGGGCTCGAGCCCGTGGATCGCGTGGTAGTTGTGGATCTCGTCGAGGTCCACGGAGACGGCGCACAGGCGAAGGGAGTCGAGGTCGCGCAAGGTCGGCATCCGACGAACGAGGGCTGGGAGGTGGCGACGGGGTCGCCACCGGACGGAGTCCTTCGTAGTCGGAGTGGAGGGGAGAGTCGAGGTGATCCGGGCGGGCGAAATCAGCCGCCGGCCATCTTGCGGGCTTCTTCGGCGAAGTCGTCGACGCGCTTCTGGATGCCTTCGCCGAGCTGCCAGCGGGCGAAGCGGACGAGCTTGATTTCGCCCTCGGAGGTCTTGGCGGCCTCGGCGCGGATCTGGTCGACGGACTTGCCGTTTTCGATGACGGAGTCCTGATCGACGAGGCAGATCTCGGTGTACCACTTGTTGACCTTGCCCTCGATGATCTTGGGCCAGGCCTTTTCGGGCTTGTTCTCCTCGCGGAGCTGGGCCTCGTAGATCTCCTTCTGCTTGGCCAGGTCGGCCTCGGGCACCTCGCCGCGGTGCACGTACAGCGGGCTCATCGCGGCAGCCTGCATGGAGGTGTCGTCGATGAACTTCATGAAGGCCTCGTGGCCCGACGTGCGGTCGGAGTCGGTGGCGGTCTCGAGCAGCACACCGACCTTGCCGTTCATGTGACGGTAGGTGTGGATGCGTCCCGCGGGGCTCTGCAGCTCGAGGCGCACGAAGCGGCGCACTTCGATCTTCTCGCCGATCTGCGCGATGAGCTCGTCGCGGACCTGCATGACCGTCTTGCCGGCCACGTACTCGGCCTGGTTCAGATCGTCGCCCACCTTCGCCTTCTTGGCGATCTCGAGCACGTTGTTCACGAACTCGACGAACTTCTCGTTGCGCGAGGCGAAGTCGGTCTGGATGTTGATCTCGACCATCACGCCCCAGCGGCCGTCGGGGCTGACGAACGTGCGGATGTCGCCCTCGGTCGCAGCAGCACTCGCTCGCTTTGCGGACTTGGCGAGACCCTTCTTGAGGATGATCTCGACCGCCTTGTCCATGTCGCCTTCGGCTTCCACCAACGCGTTCTTGCAGTCCGTCATGCCGGCCTGCGTGCGCTCGCGAAGCTCCTTGACCTGCTGCGCGGTGACTTGTGCCATGACTGCGTGCTCCTTCTGATCGCGGCACGTCTGGATGCCGCTTCGGTTCGAACCTCAATCCCGCGAACCCGGCGACGATGCCCCGCGGCACCGTCGCCAGCTCGCTCTCTCACTGCTCGCGGACGCGCCAGGGTCAGCTGGGCTGCGGACCACCCTGGGGGCCGCCGCCACGACCGCCGCGCGCGGGGCGATTGCGGTAGACGTTGGGCTCCGGGCGCTGCGGGCGCGGAGGCTGCGCCATCTGCCCGTCGGCTCCGCCCTTGTCGCCCTGGTCGCCCACGGGGGCGGTGTCCTTGCGGCGCTGCGAGCCTTCGATGCAGGCGTCGGCAACGCGCGAGGCGATGAGCTTGATCGAACGGATCGCGTCGTCGTTGCCCGGGATCACGAAGTCGATGACGTCGGGATCGCAGTTGGTGTCGGTGATGGCGACGACGGGGATGCCGATCTTGCGGGCTTCGTGGATGGCGATGCGCTCCTGGGAGGGGTCGACGACGAACATGATGTGGGGGACGCCGCCCATGTTCTTGAGGCCGCCGAGGTACTTCTCGAGGCGCGCGCGCTCCTTCTCGAGACGGCTCACTTCCTTCTTCGGGAGCTGCTCGTAGGTGCCGTCCTCCTGCATGCGCTCCAGGGAGCGAAGCCGATCGAGGCCCTGCTTGATCGTGCGGAAGTTGGTCAGCGTGCCGCCGAGCCAGCGGTTGTTCACGAAGAACATCTGGGACCGGCCCGCTTCTTCCTGCACGATCTCCTGAGCCTGGCGCTTGGTCCCGACGAACAGGACGTTGCCGCCACGCGCCACCGCCTCGGACACGAAGTCGTAGGCCTTGTTGAACAGCTTCGCCGTCTGGTCGAGGTCGATGATGTGCGTGCCGTTGCGCGCGCCGTAGATGTACGGCCGCATCTTCGGATTCCAGCGCTTGGTCTGATGACCGAAGTGCACGCCGGCTTCCAGAAGCGCCCGCACCGACAGGGCAAGCTGCCCCGGCTCACGAGGGGCGGTCATCTGCATCCCATCGGTCTGCGTCTGCTGCTCTGACATGTTGCGCTCTCCTTCCGGTTGACTCCTCCGCCCTGCCTCTTCGGCCCACCGGATTGACTCCGGCACCGGACCTCGAGCTGCGCTTGCAGGACGTGTGTCGTTGGTGCTCTCTGCGGGCTGATTCCCGAAGAGGCGCGAAGCCTAGACCCGAGCCGCCCCAAGTCAAGGGATTTTCCCCTCCACCCCCTTCCCCCCCTGCGCGCTTCCCTTGTCACTTTCCCCGGAATGCAATATCTCTTGTCGTCCGTGCGGCCCTTCGCCGCCGTCCCTGAACAAGGAGTGTTCCGATGCGTACTCGTCTTGCTCTTCCCTTCTTCGCCATCGCTTGCCTCGCCCTTCCGCTCACCCTCGGCTGCTCCGGCGAAGACGGCGCCCAGGGCCCCGAAGGCAAAGAGGGCCCCGAAGGCCCCGCCGGCAAGGATGCCGTCGGCTCCCCGTCCATCAGCGCCGTGACCCCCTCCTCCGCCTTCCTCGGCCGCTCCGTCGACGTCGTCATCAGCGGTAACGGCACCACCTGGGATGCCGCCACCACCGTCGACTTCGGTGCCGATATCACCGTCAAGAACCTCGTCGTCGCCAGCCCCACCGCCATCGTCGCCACCCTCGACGTCGGCAACACCGTGGTCGGCGCCCACGACATCAAGATCGGCACCCTCGAGTACAAGGGCGGCTTCAAGACCATCTCCGCCGTCAAGCTCAACGCCCAGGGCAAGCTCGCCCAGGGCTCCGTCGCCGTGGTCGATGCCCAGCAGCTCGACTTCACCACGCCGTACGACACCAGCTACACCGGCGACGGCTTCTTCACCCCGATCGTCTACACCGGCGTCGAGATCCCCGAGATCACCGGCGTCACCACCGACATCGGCAGCGTCGAGCCCTACAACGTCAGCTTCACCGCCTATATCGACGTCAAGGCCCCCGCCGGCGACAACGACCTCGACATCATCAGCGGCCCCGCCGGCAACCAGACCCACAACATCTTCCCCAAGGGCATGAGCATCACCGCCCGCGAGGCCACCGAGCTCGTCGCCGGTACCCCCGCCACCGGCTCGCTCACCACCCCCTGGGAGTCCGCTCTCTATCGCCTCACCCCCACCGCCGGCCTCAAGCTGCTCGAAGTCACCGCGTCCTCCAAGAGCTCCGACGCCACCCCGGCGTTCATGATGCTCCCGGCAAGCGGCGCCTTCGCCGATGCCATCGGCTTCGCCCAGACCCTCAGCTTCGCCAATACCGCCGCCGATCCCTACTACCTCGTCTTCCTCGACGGCTACGGCGCGACCGGCTACGATTACGAGCTGTCCGCGAACCTGATCGACGTGCCCAACAACGCCACCGAGGCCGCGAGCAACGATGACTCCGCCACCGCGCAGGCCCTCACCGCGCTGCCGTACCTCGTGTACGAGGCCTCCCTGTCCTCCGCGACCGACGAGGACTGGTTCAAGTACACGGCCACCGCAGCCGACGTCGGCAAGAAGCTCCTCATCCAGACCATGGGCGCCGACGGAAGTACCGACACGGTCGTGGCTGCGTTCGAGTCCGATGGCACCAGCAGCCTCGGCGAGAGCGACGACTCGGGTTACCACGAGGCCCTGACGACCGATGCGATCCCCGCCGCGGGCGACATCTACATCAAGGTCTTCGCCTCCGACTACTTCTCGACCAGCCACAAGAAGTACGAGCTGTACGTTCGCCTCAAGTAGTCCCGCCCCCGCGGTCCCCCGCTCCTCCTCCCCTCTGCCCCTACTGCCCGCGCCCCCCCCTGGGACGCGGGCAGCGATGCGGCCTACACCGCGCGAAGCGCCTTGTTCACCTTCATCGCGCAGAAGCGCGGCCCGCACATCGAGCAGTAGTCCGACTCGAGCGTGCACTCCTTGCCCGCCGTCTGCGCGTGCATGCTCCTGGCCGTCTGCGGATCCAACGCCAGCTCGAACTGCTTCTCCCAGTCGAACCCGTAGCGCGCCCGGCTCATCGCGTCGTCGCGATCCCGCGCCCCAGGACGCTTGCGCGCGATGTCCGCTGCATGGGCCGCAATCTTGTGCGCAACAATCCCCGCTCGCACGTCGTCGAGATCCGGAAGACCAAGATGCTCCTTCGGCGTCACGTAGCAGAGCATCGCCGCCCCCGCGAACGCCGCCATCGTCCCCCCGATCGCGCTCGTGATGTGATCGTGCCCCGCACCGATGTCCGTCACCAGCGGCCCCAGCACGTAGAACGGCGCGCCGTCGCACTCCTCGATCTGCCGACGCACGTTCATCTCGATCTGATCGAACGGCACGTGGCCCGGGCCTTCGATCATGATCTGGACTTCCTTGTCCCGGGCGCGACGCGCCAGCTCGCCCAGCACCTTGAGCTCCGCGAACTGCGCCGAGTCGGACGCGTCGTGCAGCGACCCGGGCCGCAGCCCGTCCCCAGCCGACACCGTCACGTCGTGCCGCGCACAGATGTCCAGGATGTCGTCCCATCGCTCGTAGATCGGGTTCTGCGCCCCGTGCTCGAGCATCCACTGCGCCATGATCGCCCCGCCGCGCGACACGATGCCCGTCAGCCGACGCTTCGCCAGCGGCAGGTGCTCCCGCAGCAACCCCGCGTGCAGCGTCATGTAGTCCACCCCCTGCTTCGCCTGGTGCTCGATCAGCTGCAGGATGTCGTCCGCCGTCATCGTCGCCACCGACTCGTGACGCTCCATCGCCTGGTAGATCGGCACCGTCCCCAGCGGCACCGGCGACGCCTCGATGATCGCCTTGCGGATCCCGTCGATGTCCCCGCCCGTGGACAGGTCCATCACCGTGTCCGCCCCACATTCGATCGACACCCGAAGCTTCTCCAGCTCCGTCGACGCGTCGCCCGTGACCTGGCTGTTGCCGATGTTCGCGTTGATCTTGCACCGGAGCGACATGCCGATACCCATCGGCTCCAGCTCGACATGGTGGATGTTCGCCGGGATCACCAGCTTCCCCCGCGCCAGCTCGTCGCGGATCGCCTCCACAGGCACCTGCTCGGCTCGCGCCACGTGCTCCATCTCCGGCGTCACCACCCCCTTGCGGGCAAAGTGCATCTGGGTCTGCACCGCGTCGCCGCGGCGGAGCTCGAGGGCATGCTTGCGGTTCATGGACTTCCTTTCGACTCGATCCCTGCCCGACGCAGGTCGCCCCGGGCGGGTCCGCACCTTGTAAGCGCCCTGGTCGGCCCTGCGCAAGACCGCAGTCGCTCCCCGCGCCCCGCCGACGCTCCGAAGCTCAGCCGACCGCTCGGTTCGTCCGCTTTTCCGCGAAGACCACCAGGCGCTGCATCGGATAGCTCACCAGCAGCCACGCGATCACCTTCGCCGGCACCCACGCCACACGTGTCGGAACCGCCAACATCTCGATGAGCACGAACAGCGACAGCTGAAGCCCCACATAGGTCGCGGCCGCCGCCATCGCGTACTGCATCGCCTGACGCTTCAACCCCTTCGTCGTGTGCGGGAAAACCCACGTGCGATTCAACGCGAAGTTCGTCACCGCACCCAGCACCGCCCCGCCAAACGCCGCCAACGCGTAGCTCGGCATCAGGAACAGCACCGCCTGGTAGATCACTCCGTCGACCGCCGTCGCCGCCCCCGACGACACCGATGCCTTCACCAGCGTGCGCGCCTCGCGCGCCCCCACCTCGCCGAGGCTCGCCATCCGCCGCCTCGGAGCCACCTCGACGGCGTCCTGCGCCAACGCATCCGCATCAGCTACAGCCGCCATCACAGGATCCTCAGCCGGTATCACCCGATCGTCTCACTCGTTGGCGCCGTAACGCATCAGGGACACGACCGGCGCGGGCTGTAGCTTGGCGCGTCCACCGAGAAAGTCCAACTCGATGACGAAAGCATAGGCCGCAACCTCCCCCCCCTGCGCACGCACCAGCTGCCCCGCCGCGGCCGCCGTCCCCCCCGTCGCAAGCAGATCGTCCACGATCACCACCCGCGCACCCGACGCGAGCGTGCCCCGGTGCATCTCCAGCTCCGCCGTCCCGTACTCGAGGGAGTAGCCCACCTTGTCGACCGAGGCCGGCAGCTTGCCCGGCTTGCGCACCGGCACGAACGCGGCGTTGAGCCGCGACGCCAACACCGCTCCGAAGATGAACCCCCGCGCCTCGATCCCTACCACCGCGTCGATCCCCTCCCCCAGGAACCTCTCCGCCAGAGCGTCGTGCACAATCGCCGTCGCCCGGGGAT
>JAKLDZ010000027.1 GCA_022703255.1 Myxococcota bacterium
CCAGGCCCGGCGCAGGGTCCACGCCCCCTCTACCCAGCGATTCAATCGCTCCGTCCGCGAGGCTCGCGCAGCCTTCGCCGCCGCAATCACCCGGGCACGCATCAGCTCGGAAGGCTCGATCGCCGGGACCTCCTCGAGGAGCGCGTCGAGCGCGGCCTCACGCGCCACAAGCTCCTGCGCCTGCGCCGATTCGCGCAGCAGCGCCTCCATGGAGTCGCGACGGTCCTCCGGCCACCGCTCGGGATCCGCTCCGTACGCCGACACGCATCTGTCGAACGTCTCGATATCCATGCCCGCCTCGCGCTTCGTTCGTTCGTTCATGGCAACGGCTCCGTACGCTCATTCGGGCGTCGCTCCGGCGCGTATTGCTTCACGTGCCTGCGCAGGTTCTGCCGTCCTCTCGACAGCAGCGACTCCAGCGCGTCTACCTCGATCTCCAGCACCGCAGCGGCCTCGCGGTTGCTCAGCCCCTGGTGGTAGACCAGCGTGATGGCCGCGCGTTGACGGTCGGGCAGGGCGTCCAAGGCCTTGCCGATCGCGTGCGCTCGCTGGTGCTCTTCCAGCATCGCCGCCACTCCGGCCGCCGGATCGGGGGGCTCGGCTTCGTCGCCGGAACGCAGCCTGCGCAGCGCTCGAAGGCGGTCGATGCACAGGTTGTGCGCCACGCGGTGCAGCCAGGTGGTGAGCTTCGCGCGGGGTTCCCAGGAAGGCAGCTCCCTCCACAAGCGCAGGAACGTCTCCTGCGCGACATCCTCGGCCTCCGCAGCGTCCCCCAGCATCCGGTACGCGAACCGCGTGAGCGCCCCCAGGTGCCGGTCCACCAGCTCGCGCGCCGCGTCGTCGTGCCCGGCCGTCGTCCTCCGGATCAGCTCCGATTCGTCGGCTTCCGACCTTGCTGGAGGTTCGTGGTTCATGGCGGAGACCAGGGAGCGCGAGCATCAGCGGCCTTCATGCTTCCGTCAACGGCCCCGGCGACGCTGTGTCCTCGCCGCCTTCACCTCGTCCTGCGTCACCGTCCCGTCGCGGTTCGCATCGAAACGCTCGAACCACCGGGTCGCCCGCTGCGAGAACTCTTCCGCTGACAGCTTCCCGTCGCCATTCGTGTCGAGCGCCGGATGCGCCTTCGCATTCCCTTCGCCCCTGGCCCCGGCCCCACCGTCGGCCTTCGGCCCGTTGCCCCGTCGCCCGCGCGCCGCCTGCAGCTCCTGACGATCGAGCTGGCCGTCCTTGTTGGCGTCCACCTGATCGAATCGGTCCTTGAGCCGCGCAGGCGCCTCTTCACGCGAAATCGTCCCATTTCCGTCACGGTCGAGACGCTCGAAGTTCGGAGCCCTCGGCCCGCGCTGCGCCTTGGGGCCACGCTGTCCGCGGTTCGCCTTCTCTGCCATCCGGGGACGCATGGCCCGGCTCTCGTCGCGATCGAGCTGACCATCCTTGTTCGCATCAGCCATCGCGAACTTCTCCGCCGATGCCCCCTTCGCCTCCTCCAGCGTGACCTTGCCGTCCTGGTTCTTGTCGGCCTGCTTGAAGATCACGCCCGGCCCCCCCTTGCCCGCCTGCTGCGCCGCCGCCTGTCCCGTCGGAGCCGGCGCCTTGCCAGCCGCCGCGGCCGTCCCGCAGCCCATCGCCAATACCCCTGCCGCCGCGATCGCCACCATCGAGTATCGGATCTTGTCGAGCATGTTCGTTTCCTTGGATGGGGACGGGACTTCGGCCCGTCTGCACCTCCAACGACCCGTGCCCGACATTCCGTCGCAGGTATTTTCTCCCGCGCGAGATCGCCCCGGCGTCAGCGCGGCGGCTTCAGCGTCCGAATCGCGTTCCCACGGATCTCGAGCGCCTCGGGACTCCCCCCGTAGTGACGCGAAATCCCCACGTCGATGCGCCAGACCCGATCCCCGCAGGCGCTGCTGATGCCTCCGCGCTGCACCGTGTGCCCCACCACCATGCGCCGGGCTTGCACGCTGTCGAGAACCTCGCCCAGCACCTTGCAGTCGTCTTCACCGGTCGATGCCGAGTAGCGTCGCTCCCACACCGGCCCCGACTCGCCAACGAGGGAAGGGGACGGCTCGCCCGCGTCGCCTCGCATCCACGCGCTGACCTCGCGATTGATGCGCACCAGGCCGTAGCGCACGTGCTTGGGCAGCACGCCGCCGTGCACGAAGAGCGTGTCCCCGACCAGCGCCACGGTGTCCCGTGCAGCGAGCTTCTTCGCGTACGGACCACCCGGCGCGAAGGATGCCGCGCGCGCCCGCACCCCTTCGGGAAGCCGCAGGATCTGAGGCGATTTCAGCTCGAGCCCCGCCACCTTCGCGAAGTCCGCCAGCCCACCCGGGGTCACGTAGTCGAAGTTCAACTGGACGTTCATCACTTCGTGGTTCCCCACCAGCGCGATGACTCGCCCTCCCGCCGCCTTGGCCTCGTCGCGCAGTCGATCGAACAGATCCACGATCGCTCGATCGTCGTCCCCGCGGTCGATCTGATCCCCCGTCTGCACCAGCACCAGCGATCCTCCCGCCCAACGATCCTTGTCGTCGATTGCGCCGGCGAGACGCAAGGTCGCGCGCGTGGACTCGAGATCCCCGTGCAGGTCCCCCACCGCGATCAGGCGCTCGGGCGACGGGATCCGCGCGAGGGGTTCGGGGGGCGGCGCGTTGGAGGTGGCAGCCGTGGACGCAACGCGCGAGACCGGCTCCGTCTTCGAGCGCTCGCATCCTGCGACGCAGAAGAGAATCGCGACTCCCGCACAGAGCAAGGGAGCATGCCAATGAGACCGGAGCAGGTTCATGCGCGGGATTCCTGGCGTCGAGCGGTCAGCCGCTCTTGTGGGTTCGAGGCGCGGCGCTCGGAGGCACCATCTCGGGACGCGGCGGTGCAGGCGTGGGAAGCCTCGCCGGTCTCGGGATCGAGGGGGGAGAGGCGGACTGCTCGCTGCTCATCAGTGGCAGCGTCACCCGCTTGGGCACCTCGGGCTCCTCGGTCGATGCCTCGATGTCCTCCGCGAGCAGCAAGTCGGAGGGGAGCCCCGGCTCCTCGCCCATCATCAGGTGCATGACGGTCGGGCGGATCACCATGGCCGGGTTGTCCGACGCCAGCAGCTCGAACGCGCGGTGGAGCATGCGCGCGCGGTATTCGTAGTTCACCGCCATCTCGCGATGGCGTCGCGCCTCGGACTCCATCGCCTCCAGCTCGGCGCTCTCGAGCAGTCGAACCGCCGAGGGGAACCTGTCATCCTCGTCGGGAGGCATGGTCGAGGTGGTCTGACCGGCAAGCTGCTGCATGAGCTCGAGCGCACGCTGCTCGAGCGCCGCGCGCGCGCGACGCTCCAGATCGAGCGCCTGTTGCGCTTCGCGATGCTTCTCGCCAGCTTCCCACGCGGTCACCTTCGTCCGCTCGAGCTCGTCGCGCGTCTCCTCCAGCTTGCGCTTCAGCTCGTCGAGCTCCGTATCGGCCCACTCGTCGAGCATCGAACGCACCGACATCGGCTCGGCGGATTCGCGACGCGGCGAGGATGCCGAGAGCTCCTCGAACTCGGCGGCCAGCGCGCGCATCCGCTCGATGGACTCGGCCGAGCGCGGGAAGCTGGCCGCGAGAGCGGCTGCGAACTCCGGCAGCCGCTGCACGTGCGCCTTCCAGATCAGATAGCAGTAGCCATCGGTGCTCGCGTGCAGCGAACACTGCGCCGGCTCATGGTGGAACGGCTCGATCACCGCCTGCAGGTTCGCCAGATCCCCAACGCCCGCCACCTGGACCGTGTGCTCGGCAGGACCGCTGTCGGGATCGTAGGAGCCAATGCACTCCTCGATTTCGCCCTCGACCACGAGCAGCGCCGGACGGTGCGTCAGCGATTCGCCCTCCTCGATCAGCACCTCTCCCGCGTGGAAGTGGTACTCCTCGGGCTTGTCGCCGCGGAAGAGCCAGCGCGAGAGGATGGTGAGGCGATCCCCTCCAGACAGGCGCGGGGTCGGCACCAACGGGACGGGGACAGGGGAGTTCCGCGGGGGGTCCTGTTCGGTCATCTCTTCTCCCGGCGGATCTCGTCGCGCATCTTGCTGTCCCTGGCAAGCATGGCAGCAACGCGGTCGCGGGGGCAAGCACGCTGAGCGAGCAACGCACCGGGTCCCGAAGCGACGGTCCCCCCGAGACGCCCCGTCCCGGGGGACGGCTCCCGGCGGGACCCGGGAAACCGTCGCTCTTCAGCGTGTTTGGCTGCTAGGAACCGGTCGTCCGGAGCGGCCCCGTGCCCGATGCCAGCCGGGCCAACGCCTGCTCCAGTCGATCGCAGGCTACCCGCGCAAGCTGGAAGTCCCGTTGCCGCGCAGCCCGTTCGACCGCCAGCGCGTGTGCCCTCCCGCAGCCCTCACTCGCCTCCAACAAGAGAGCCTGTAGCGTTCGCGCATGCCCGCACACCGTTTGCGCGTCGCGGTGGAGCATCGCGAGACGCAGCTCGCGCAACGCCTCCGCCTGCACGCCCATCTGCTCCGCTCGCTGCTCTGCGAAGCGCTCCGTGCGCCCTTTCCGCACCCCCGGCCCCGAACGCGTCGTCGCTGTGCGAACCTCACGACCCTTTGCCACGTGCGAAGCCGTCCCCCTCTTCATTCACGCCTCCTGTCGCGACGCGCCGCGCGCCCTTGCCGTACAGTCCGTGAGTCGAGTCCTAGCGCCCACGCCGACGTCGTCAAGGATACCGCAACACGGCCGATCCGAGTCTCGTGGATCGCTGCATTCTCGCGCCTGCCGGCGACTGTGCAACCGTCCCGGGCGCACGCGCCACCGGCCGCCTCCCCGTCACCAGGGAAACCACCGCGTCTGCACCGAAGCGACGGCTCCCAACGCCGGGGCCCGCGCACCGCGGTGCGGCTGCTCCGATCACGCCCCATCACATCGGTCTCCGCCTCGCGATCTCGAGCCACCTGGCGACCTCGCGCTCGACCTGCTCCGCGCTCCCCTCTCGTCCGTATCGAAGCCTCGCATGGCTCTGGAGGATCTCAGCCGCCTCCTGCCGAACGTCCTCCCGAAGCCGCGGCGACCCCGCGATCCTGCGCGCATACTGCTCCACCGTCTCACTCTGCGCGCGTCGCTCCCCGAGCGCCTCGAGCGCCCGACACAGCTCCTCGAACGCCGCGTGCGCGCCGGTGCATGAGGCCGTCCTGCGCGCGTCTCGACGCCGGCTCCACAGCACCGCGAGCCACCTCACCACCCCCGCAGCCGTCACGAGCCCCAACGCCGCTGCGAAGTGCTTCGATCGCGCTCGCGGGCTCCACCCCCAGAGCCAGCCGCTGGTCACCAGATCGGTCACCGCCTCGAGCGCATGGCTCCGCGACGGTGTCGACGACGCGATCGACTCCCCGGGAGTCGGATCGAACGTCCTCCATCCCGCCCCGGGTATCCACGCCTCGACCCATGCGTGCGCGTTCTTCTCCCGCACCACCCAGTAGTCCCCCAGGTCGTTGTACTCGGTGACCCGATAGCCTCCGATGACCCGTGCCGGGATTCCGATCGATCGCGCAAGCAGCGCCATCGCCGACGCGAAGTACTCGCAGTGCCCCGACCGGCTCGCGGTCAGGAAGTCCAGGGTGGGATCGCGGTCGGGCGGACGGCTGTGGCGCAGCGAGTAGTGGAAGTCGGTGCGCAGCCAGTGCTCGATGGCCTCGAGACGGCCGGCGACGGTGTCCTCGCCAGCGATCACACTCCCCGCGACGTGCGCGAGCTCCACGCGCTCCGCCGCGGGAACCTGCAAGTCGGTCTCGTCGGGCGGCGACACGGGGGCGGTGTCGCGCGGCCCGATGCGGAACCAGACCAGCCCCGCCGACACGCCCGACGGCGACAGAAGGCACCCGGTGCTCGTGGCGATCACCCGGCCGTCCGGCGTTGCCACCTCGCGCGCGTCCATCGGCACGAAGTACCGCGCTGCGGCTTGCGCAGCACGGATCTCCACGAGACTCCCCTCCTGCGACGATCCGATCGTGACGACGCGCGAGTCCTCGGCGCCGGCCACCCACTCGCCCTCCTCGTACACGCGGTAGGCCGTGCCTCGCAGGTAGTCGACAGGCGCGCCGCGCACGCGCAGCACGAGTCGATCCGAGGGCGTGATGTCCGACGACCGACCGAGGTGAATGTGCTCCGCGAACGAGGTCAGCGCGCGTGCGCTCTCGAGCCCGGCGACGATCCTCGCAAGGCGGTCGTGCAGGGTCGGTCCTCCCGCGGCGATGCCCACTCCGACGATCACCGCTGCGACCGCAGTGGCCGCCGAAGCGGCCTTGCGGCGCGTGTCCCAGCTCCACCATCGCGCGTGCATGGGATCGTCGCGCCTCAGGGCGATCACCGCCGACGCGAAGAACGCCGCCACCAGACCCGCATACTCGGGGCCCGCGTGGGTGAGCCCGCACACGGTCAACGCCACCAGCGCGATCCCGGTCGTCGCCGCCGAGCCTCCGATCGGCGAGGTGAGGTAGGTCCGCACTACGGCGAGCACCAGCATCGAGAGCGCGAAGCGCGCTGGCACGCCCGTCAGTCCAGTCACCGGCGCGGCCTCCCCCGCCTCCGCAACGCACGCGACCGCGGAGCCGACGATCACTGAGCTCGACATGAGCAGCAGCTCCGCACCGCGTCCGAGCGATGCCCGCGCACCGAGGAGCCACGCACCGATCGAGAGGCTCGCGAGCCAGAGCACCGGTGTCCACAGCTGCGTGGTGACCCCGAACGCCGCCGCTGAAACCAGCACCGGAACGGCCGCGGCTGGCGATGCGCGTTGCCCTACAGCCAAAGCACCTCTCCCTTCTCCACGGATTCTGTCGTGATACGAATCAGTTTCGCCGACGGCCGCTCCGCGGCTTCCGCCCTGTCGTCCCCCGAGCCATCGACCCGCGGCGGCTCGACCAGCACCACCCGGCAGGAGACCCCGGTGGCCTCGATCGCGCGAGTGATGGATGCGCGCGCTTCGTCCCAACGCCGAGCGATCATCACCACGCAGGACAGATGATGCAGATCGGGCGCAAGGCTCGCGAGAATCCCCTCGCGGTGCGGCGTGACGCCGGCTCGAACGCCCGCCAGCAGGTCGAGCGCGACCTGCATCCGCGAGTCCGCCCCATCGCCAAGGCGATGCCGCCGCCCGTTCGTCACCAGGACCTCCACGCGCGCCAGGTCCGCGGAGAGCGCGGCGATGGCCCCCGCAGCGACCGAGACGCAGGCCTCGAGCTGCCTCCGGTTCCCCGCGGAAACGTCGGTGTCGAGCACGATGCCGATCCGCGGAAGAGACTCCCTGAGAAACTCGCGAACGACCGGCACGCCGGTGCGGGCCCACGAGCGTGCGTGCAGGTGGCGCACCGGATCTCCCGGGCGATACGGGCGCACGCCGAGCAGCTCGAGGGAGTCCCCTGTGCTCGACGCCTGCGGACATCCTTCGATCTGTCGCTCGTGTGCCGGGGGAAGCTGCACGCGCGCGACGCGGGCGGCGGCGGGCACTACGGTGAAACGGCAACGCTGGCTCGAGACGGACGGACCCTTGAACAGGCCGAGGGGAAGCACCGCGGCGAGGCGGAACGGCTCGAGCGTGAACTCCCCCCGCGCAGTGAATCGCGCCGCACACCGCACGCAGGCGCGCTCGCCACCCGGCAGAAGCGGAATCGCCGGCCCCTGCTCGACCCACTCCGCCCCCGCAGGGAGCGACGGGCCATTCACGCGCACATCCTGGTGCGTCCGGTCGCCGTCGTTGTGCACCTCGAGCGACAGCGCCACGCTCTCCCCGGCCGTCACCCGGCGCGGCGCGCTGAGACGAACCCGCACGCCGTCGAGCCGCCAGAGCCTGCGCACGATCAACGAAGCGATCAGCAGTCCAAAGGCCGCCGCTGCAATCAGATGGACTTGCGTGGCGTCGGATTGGGCGCCGGCGATGCCGGTCGCGACGGCAGCGATCATGACGCCGCGTCCGGCCGGGGTTGCACCGCGGATGAGATCCACGAGCCATTCGGCCGCACGCTCGAGACGACCCGAACGGACTCGCGTATCCCTCATTCTTCGTCGTCGCTGCAGCAGGGAGCGGGGCACTGCCCGCGGGGTCATGTGGGCACCGGCACGGACGACACGACGCCCGTCAGCACGGACTCGGGGGAGAGCCCGCCGTAGCGGGCCTGCGGAGTGAGGCGTACGCGATGAGCGAGGGCGGGCAGCGCGATCGCCTGGACGTCGTCGGGGCTCACGTACGTGCGACGCGCGAGCAGGGCATGGGCCTGCGCGGCGCGAAATCCCCCGAGCGCCCCCCGCGGGCTCACCCCCAGCTCGATGTCGGGGTGGACGCGTGTCGCTGTCACGAGGGCGAGCAGGTACCGGCCCACCTCCTCGGTGACCACCACCCTTCGGACTTCGTCCTGCATCGCGAGCAGCTGCTCCAGATCGGCCACCGGCCGCACGGCGTCGAGGGGCGACTCCTGCTGGTGCGCGAACAGGATCGACAGCTCCTCTTCGCGGTCCGGGTAGCCGATCCCGATGCGAAGCAGGAAGCGGTCGATCTGCGCTTCCGGAAGGGGATAGGTCCCCTGGCTGTCCGCCGGGTTCTGCGTCGCGATCACGAAGAACGGCCGCGGCAACCCGTGCGTCGTTCCGTCGATCGTGGCCTGCGACTCGTTCATCGACTCGAGCAGCGCCGCTTGCGTGCGCGGCGAGGCCCGGTTGATCTCATCCGCGAGCAGCACGTTGGTGAACACAGGTCCGCAGCGGAAAGTGAAGGTGCCGTCCTTGGGGTTGAGCACCTGCGAGCCGAGGATGTCGCTCGGCAGCAGATCGGGCGTGAACTGCACCCGCGCGAACTTGATGCGGAAGGTCCTGGCCAGGGCCTTGGCGAGCGTGGTCTTGCCTACGCCCGGGACGTCTTCGACCAGCACGTGGCCGCCGCCGAGGACGCCGACGAGGAGCAGGTCGATGACCTCCGGCTTGCCGCGGATCACCGAGCCGAGGGAAGTGCGAACCTGATCGAGCAGGGCGTACATACGGGGTGCCACGTGTGGGGTTCATGGCGCCCATGGGGCAGATCGGGAAGCTGGTGATCGCGCCGCTCGCTGGGCGGGGGGAACGTGCGCCCACAGACGCTCGACGGTGTCGTTTGCGAGGAGGGGCTCAGGGATGGATCGACCGGCCGGAGTCAGGAGTGGGCGGGAGCCGCAAGGAGAGCCGGCGCGGGGGGAGCCGGGGCTACGCCTCGCACACGAACCAGTCGTACGCGTGATCGGTATCCCAGCAACAGCTCACATTGCCGTCCACCTCTGGATCGCAGAAGGAACACGCCCACTTCCGGAAGGCCGCGAAACCCGAGCTCGAGCCGGCCACGCAACTGGTGTCGTCGACCGTCACGGTGTAACCATTGATGGTCCCCAGCGTCGTGGTGAGGCCGTATACCTGGACCCACGTGTGCCACGAGTCGAGGCCGTAGGCGTAGGTGACGAGCTGATTGGCGTCGGACTGCGACTTGGGGCTCCACCACGCCATCCCGTGCGAAGCACAGAAGCCCGTGGAGTCGGCGAGGTTCGCGCACTTGGCGCTCTTGAAGATGTAGACCGTCCGCCCTTCCGAGTCGTACTGCGCGAAGACCCCTGTGGTGTCGATCGCCTTGCAGGCACCTTGGATGCAGTTCGGAGTCGCGGCTGGACAGGCGTTGTCGCAGGCGCCGCAGTGCTCCGCGGTGCTCGCGAGAGGCACCTCGCAGCCGTTGGCGGCGGAGTCGTCGCAGTCGCCGAAGCCCGCGACGCACGAACCGATCACGCATGCGCCGTCGGCGCACGCCGGCGTGCCGTTGGAGACGGCGCCGCAGCTCTTGTCGCAGCCTCCGCAGTGGGCGAGGTTGGTGCCGAGATCGGTCTCGCAGCCGTTGGCGCTGGAGCCGTCGCAGTCGCCGAAGCCCGCGCTGCACTGGGAGGTGCAGACGCCGTAGCTGCACAGGGCCACACTCCCCGCGGGGGGCGTGCACGCGTTGCCGCATCCATTGCAGTTCATCGGGTCGAAGCGGGGATCCACGCACACCTGGCTGCAGGCGAGCAGAGGGGCCTGGCAAGAGGGCGCGCACTCGCCCGCGACGCACAGGTGGCCTGCCGCACACGCGCTGCCGCACGCACCGCAGTTGGCGGGGTCACTGTCGGTGTTGACGCAAGTGCCGTCGCAGTCGGTGAGGTCTGTCTGGCAGCTCAGCGCACAGGTTCCGCCGGAGCACACCTGCCCGCTGCCGCAGGCGGTTTCGCAGTTGCCGCAGTGAGCGTTGTCGGACGACAGGTTGACGCACGTTCCGTCGCAGTTGGTCAACCCCTGCTGGCAGGACAGCGCGCAGGTGCTGCCCGAGCAGACCTGGCCCGCTGCGCACACCTTGCCGCAGGCGCCGCAGTTCGCGTTGTCCGACGACAGCTTCACGCACATGCCGCTGCAGTTGGTCAGCCCCTGTTGGCACGAAAGGGCGCAGGCTCCGTTCGAGCAGACCTGACCGGCTACGCACGCGTTGTCGCAGGTGCCGCAGTTCGCGTTGTCGGTCTGGAGATTGACGCAGACGTCGGTGCAGTTGGTCAGCCCCTGCTGGCACGACACCGCGCAGGTGCCGTTGGAGCAGACCTGGCCGGCGGCGCATGCGGTGCCGCAGCTCCCGCAGTTCGCGTTGTCCGATGACAGCTTCACACACGTGCCCGCGCAATCGGTCAGCCCCTCCTGGCAGGACAGCGCGCAAGCTCCGCTCGAGCAGACCTGGCCGACAGGACACGCCGTGCCGCAGGTCCCGCAGTTCGCATTGTCGGTCTGCAGGTTGGAGCAGGTCCCGCTGCAGTCCGTGAGCCCCTGCTGGCAAGACAGCGCACAAGCGCCGTTCGAGCACACCTGGCCGGCTGCGCACGCGGTGCCGCAGCCGCCGCAGTTCGCGGGATCCTTCTTGGTGTCGACGCACTCGTCCGCGCACTTCGTCTTGCCCGTGGCGCAACTTGCCGCCTCGGGCGCCGTGTCAGCTTTCGCCTCGACCGCCGCATCCAAGGGCGCGCTGTCAGGCGTCGTCTCGGCCGCGGCATCGACGACAGGGACGGTGGTCGAGCTCTCGGTGTCGCCTCCGCCACAGGCGGTGAGCAACGACGCAGCGAGCGCGATGGGCGTGAGCGTGAAGGGGCAGGCGAACGAATGACGCATGAACAGCCTCCTTGAGCGAATGGCAAATCGTACCACGATGGCCGGCATTCGGGGTGCACTGCGCCACGCAGCGGACTCCATGGTTGCGATTCGGCGGGCGTGGAGACGGGACGGCGCCCGATGGATCATGAGTGCCGACTCGTTTGACAGGGAGGAAAGGGCGCTCGCGGTGGCGTCGGGATGCGGGCTTGCACCCGTGGATCGGCTACTTGACGGGCTTGCTCTCCGCATCCACCACCGTGACCGCACCGATGCCGAGCTTCTTCAGCTCCGGCTCCAGCGCCTTGCGGTCCCCCACCACCACGATGCGCATCTTGCTTCGATCGAAGTGCTTGCGCGCCATCGCCTGCACGTCCGCCGCCGTCACCTTCTGGAAACGCTCCGGTCGCGTGCGGTACTCGTCGAGCGCAAGGCCGTAGACTCCCAGCCAGGCAATGGACGTCGCCGCAGAAGAATCGCTCTCGAACCTGCCCGGGAGCGACTTGATCAGCGTCCCCTTCGCGAGCGTGAGCTCGTCGTCGGTCACCGGCGCCTTCGCGAACCGGTCGAGCTCGTCGATCATCTCCTTGATGGCAGGCACCGCGTTGGGCGAGTCCACCGCGGCCGACGCCGTGAACGGTCCCGGGCCGTGGCGCATGTCGAAGCCGCTGCGCGCGCCGTAGGTCCAGCCATGGCGCTCGCGCAGGTTCAGGTTCAGACGGCTCGAGAACATGCCGCCGAGGATGGTGTTGGCGACCATGAGCGGGTCGAAGTCGGGGCTGGTTCGCGGCACGCCGACTCCGGCAAACGCGATGTTGGCCTGGGCGGCGCCGGGTCGATCGACGATCACGATCCCGGGGGCGACCTTCGGCGGAGGCGGCAGGGGACGGGGCGTCGCGGCCTTGCTCTTCCATCCTCCGAAGGTCTTCTCGAGCTTCGCGATGGCGTCTTGTCGGGTGACGTCGCCGACCACGACGGCGATCATCTCCGAGGGGGTGAAGCGCGCGGCCCAGTACGCGCGGAGCGCCTTCTGGTCGATCTTCTTCAGGGCCTCCGCGGTGCCGATCAGGGGCTGGCCGTAGGGGTGGTTTCCGTACGTGACCCGAACAATCGTGTTCTGCAGGATGACCTGGGGGATGTCGGCCTGCTGCGCGAGAGTCGCCAGGCGCTGCGAGCGCACCCGATCGACGTCCGCGGGATCGAACCTCGGGTTCTGGACCATGTCCGCGGTCAGCTCCAGGGCGCGGTCGAAGTGCTGCGAGAGCGCCTGCACCCACAAGCCCGCCGCGTCCCAGTCCATCCACGACTGGTGGATGGCTCCGATGTTCTCGAAGTCGTCGCTGAGCTGCAGCGCCGATCGCGTCGTGGTCCCTTCGTCGAGCATCTCGCCGACGAACGAGCCGAGGCCGTGCGACGGCTGCAGGTCGGCGCCGTGACGGGTCGTGAGGTTGACGACGACGATGGGCAGCTTGGAGCGCGTGATGACGAGCACGCGCATGCCGTTGGAGAGCTTGCCCTCTTCGGGGACGGGCGCTTGCCAGGCCGCCTCGGCGCCGGGAGCGGGCGGGCCCTGGCGGAAGGGTGCGTCGGGGGTGGGCGCGTACTCGAGCGCGGCAGGCGTCGCGGGAGCGCTCTGGGTGGGCGCGGGCGGGACGGGCGCAGGCGGCGGAGCCACGGGGGGAGGGGGCTGGCAGGAGGCGGCAGCGAGGGACAGAAGCAGCGCGAAGATCCTCTTCATTTCACTTGCCTCCTCGCAGAGTGCCGCAGGGCGGTGCGCCCGGGGTCGCGTACACGAGGGTGACCACCCGCTTGTCCGCGGGGAGCAGGTTCCTGGCCGCGTTCTGCACCGACGCCGCATTCAGTGCGCGATAGCGTTCGACGTCCTTGGCGAACCAGTTGGGGTCGCCGAGGTACTGCTGGTAGAAGTTGAACAGGTCTGCGCGGTGGGTGACGCGCTCGATGCGGAACACCAGGCTCGACTCGAGGGAGGCCTTGGCCCGCGCGATCTCCGGCTCCGTGGGCGGCTGCGCCCGCAGCTTGCCCAGCTCCTCGTCGATCACCTTCAAGAGCTCCTCGGGGGTGTGCCCCTTGGTCGCGGTCGCGACGATCTCGAAGGTCGATGCGAGCTGCGACGACGCCTGCCAGGCCGAGACGTCCTTTGCGATCTGGAGCTCGTAGACGAGCCGCTTGTACAGCCGGCTCGACTTGCCCTGGCTGAGCACGTACGAGAGCGCGTCGAGTTCGGCGTCGCCCGCCTTGTACGCGGGCGGCGTCACCCACGAAACGTACGCGCGCGGCAGCTCCACTCCCGCGTCGATGCGCAACGTCGTCTCCCCCGCAGGCGCGGGGACGGCCGCCTCGGTGATCACCTTGGGCGACGGCCCGCGGCGGATCGGTCCGAAGTACTTCTCCACCAGCTCCCGCGTCTTCTGCGGCTCGAAGTCCCCGGCGATCGACAGGCTCGCGTTGTTCGGCAGGTAGTACGTCTTGAAGAACGCGCGGACGTCGTCGAGCGTGGCGCGATCGAGGTCCTCGTACGAGCCGATCGTCAGGTTGTGGTACGGGTGGGTCGCCGGGTACAGGGCCTCGTGCTGGAACTTCGACACCAGCCCGTAGGGGGCGTCTTCGTAGTTCTGGCGTCGCTCGTTCTTGACGACCTTGCGCTGCTCCTCGAAGGTCTTCTGGTCGACGTGGTCGAGGAGGAACCCCATGCGGTCGCTCTCCATCCAGAGCACGAGCTCGAGGCGGTTGGAGGGGACGGTCTCGTAGTAGTTGGTGCGGTCGGTGTTGGTGGTGCCGTTGCGATCGGAGGCGCCGGCGCGTTCGAGGTAGAGGAAGTAGTGATCTTCCGGCACGTGTTTGGAGCCCTGGAACATCAGGTGCTCGAACAGGTGGGCGAAGCCGTTGCGCTGGGCGGGCTCGTCCTTGGAGCCCACGTGGTACCAGACGTTGACCGCGACCACGGGGGTCGTATGGTCCTCGTGGAGCAGCACGGTGAGGCCGTTGGCGAGGGTGTAGGACTGCACCGGCAGCGAGGGCAGGGCGCGCTGCGCGGAGGCGGATGTGGCGAACGACAGGGCTGCGGCGATCAGCGCAGCGGACAGCAACGAGCGTCGGTTCACGGTTGTTCTCCTGAGCCGGCACCATAGAAGGGAAACCCGAGGGAGGGAACAGGGGCGAGGGAGCGGGACTCGTCCAATCGTGCGCCGCCGGTTCGCGCGAGGACGATCGCGAGGCGGCATGCAGTCTCCTTGACGGTGCGGGAGCGGAACGGTACGGTCGCCGCCTCCGATGGCCCTTGTGTGCGAGGCGACCTGAGATGACGTCGAAACGCGTGGCACTGGCGAGTGACCATGGCGGCTTTCCCCTCAAGGAGGCCTTGAAGGCCTGGTTGCAGGGCAAGGGCGTCGAGGTGCTCGATGTCGGCACGCACTCGAAGGACGCGTGCGACTACCCGGTCTTCGCGCGGGCTGCAGCGGAGGCCGTGGCGACGGGCAAGGCGTGGCGCGGCGTGGTGGTCGACGGTGCGGGCATCGGCTCGTGCATGGTCGCCAACAAGGTCAAGGGCGTGCGGGCCGGGATGGCGTTCAACGTCGCCACGGCCAACAACGCACGCGAGCACAACGATGCCAACGTCCTGACCCTCGGATCGGGTTACCTGTCCGAGGACGAGGCCAAGGCCATCGTCGACGTGTTCCTCACGGTCGAGTGCACGGCCGATCGCCACAAGAAGCGCGTGGCGATGATCGACGCTCTCGACGGATCCCGGGAAGGCCCGGCAAGGAGTGCATCCTCCATGGCATCCGGCTCTGCCGATTTCGAATCGCTGGTCCAGAAGATCTCCCATGTGCTGGCCGCCAATCCGTCGCTGGTCGCCGGGCTCGGTGCTCCCGCTGCCGCTGTGCCGCATGCGGCGGGCTCCTGCGGCTCGTGCCACGACTGCGGACACTGCGCGTCGAAGCGCGCCGACGACGTCCGCAGCATCATCGCCTCCCAGGGCGGCGGGCGCGTGTCGAGCTCCCTCGGCGTGGGCGCCGTCCCCAAGGACATCGCGAAGTTCATCGATCACACGCTGCTCAAGGCCGAAGCGACCTACGCAGAAATCGACAAGCTGTGCGACGAGGCGGCGCAGTACGGGTTCGCTTCGGTCTGCGTGAACCCGATGCACGTGGCCCGATGCGCTGCCAGGCTCCGCGGCAGCTCCTCGCTGGTGTGCACGGTCATCGGCTTCCCGCTGGGGGCCACGCCGCGTGAGGTCAAGGCCCTCGAAGCGCGGCGGGCGATCCGCGACGGCGCCAGGGAAGTGGACATGGTGATCGCCATCGGCGCGCTCAAGAGCGGCGATCACAAGTACGTCTACGAGGACATCCGCACGGTGGCCGAGGCGGCGCACGACGGCGGGGCGATCCTGAAGGTGATCATCGAGACGGCGCTGCTGACCGACGAGGAGAAGGTCGCGGCGTGCGTGCTGTCGAAGAAGGCGCGAGCGGACTTCGTGAAGACCTCCACCGGCTTCAGCAAGGGTGGGGCCACAACCCACGATGTCGCGCTGATGGCCCGCGCCGTGGACTTCCAGCTCGGCGTGAAGGCCTCGGGCGGCGTGAAGGGCGCCGACGACGCCAAGGCGATGATCGCGGCGGGAGCCACGCGCATCGGCGCGTCGGTCGGCGTCAAGATCGTCAAGGAGACCAAGGGCATCGCTGTCGCCGGTAGCGGCGGCGGCGGGTATTGATGACGCGGTCGGGCGTGTCCGAATACGAACACGAAGGATTTGCCGATGGCTGATATCAGAAGCTTCGTCTACCTCGATTCGCTCCAGCCCCAGGTGGCTGCGTACATCGGGACGATCTCCCGCGGCTTCCTCCCCGTCGCCGGCGAGGCCTCCCTCATCGTCGAGATCTCCCCAGGCATCGAGATCAACCGCGTCACTGACATCGCCGTGAAGGCCACCGACGTGCGCCCCGGCATGCAGGTGGTCGAGCGGCTCTACGGCATGCTCGAGGTGCACAGCGACTCGCAGGCCGATGTCCGGCAGTCCGGCGCCGCGATCCTCGAGGCCCTGCAGCTCCAGGAATCCGACCGCATCAAGCCCCGCGTGCTGTCCTCCCAGGTCATTCGCAACGTCGATGACCTCCAGGTCCAGCTCATCAACCGCAACCGCATGGGCATGATGCTCGTCGCCGGCGAGTCCCTCTACATCCTCGAGGTCGAGCCCGCCGGCTACGCCGCCTTCGCCGCCAACGAGGCCGAAAAGGCCGCCAACATCAACGTCGTCGACGTCCGCATGACCGGCGCGTTCGGGCGCGTCTATCTCGGCGGCGAGCAGCGCGACATCGACGTCGCTTCCGTCGCCGCAATCAAGGCCATCGAGTCGCTCACCGGCCGCGAGGTCAAGAGCACGAGGAAGGACTGACCCGTGATCGACCTTCGCTCCTACGTGTTCATCGATTCGCTCCAGCCCCAGCACGCTGCCTTCGTCGGCACCGTCGCCAAGGGCTTCCTGCCCACCCGCCACCAGGCCTCCCTCATGATCGAGGTCTCCCCGGGTATCGCCATCAACTCCCTCACCGACATCGCCGTCAAGGCAACCGGCGTCAAACCCGGCATGCAGATCGTCGAGCGCCTCTACGGCCTGCTCGAGATCCACCACGACGAGCAGGGTGAGGTCCGCCGCGCCGGCGAGGCGATCCTCAAGGAGATCGGCAAGACCGAGGAGGATCGCATCCAGCCCGAGCTGCTCAGCTCCACGGTCATTCGTCACCTCGATGACCGCCAGACGCAGCTCATCAATCGTTTCCGGCACGGCAACATGATCGTGGCGGGGCAGTCGCTGTACGTGCTCGAGGTGCAGCCCGCCGCCAACGCGGCACTCGCTGCCAACGAGGCCGAAAAGGCCGCGCACATCAAGGTCCTCGAGATCACTTCGTTCGGTTCGTTCGGTCGCGTCTACCTCGCCGGAGAGGACCGCGACATCGACGTCGCCATGCCGGCCGCCGAAGCGGCGCTCAAGGCCCTGAAGGGACGCCCCGGCAAGTGACGTTCGGGTTGGCAACGGACCCACGAAGGATGGGTCCCGGGTTTAACGGGTACGGTAGGGCCACGCGACAGCGGGGCCGCAGACGGGTACGGTAGGGCCACGCGACAGCGTGGCCGGATAAGGTACGGAGGATACAATGGCCGAAGCATTGGGCATGATTGAGTGCCGTTCGTTCGCGGCGATGGTCGAGGCAGCCGACGCCATGGTCAAGGCAGCCAAGGTCGAGCTCGTGGGCTACGAGAAGACCGGCGGCGGCTACGTCACCGCCGTCATCCGCGGCGATGTCGCGGCCGTCAAGGCCGCCGTCGACGCCGGCCAGAACAACGCCGCTCGCGTCGGCGAAATCGTGGCGACCCACATCATCGCCCGCCCGCACGTCAACGTCGATCTCGTGCTCCCGCTCGGTCGCAAGGCCGAGGTCGAGAAGGAGCTGTCTTCGCGCGGCGGCAAGTAGTCCCGGGTCCATCGCGACCCCTGCATCCCCGCTCACCGGGGAGGAGGCTGGATCATGCTCCTGGCGAAAGTGGTCGGTACTGTCGTGGCCACACGCAAGGATCCGAAGATCGAGGGTCTCAAGTTCCTGCTCCTGCGGCAGGTCAACCCCGAGACCCTCCAGGAGGGCGGCTTCGTCGTCGCCAACGACGCGGTCGGCTGCGGCGTCGGCGAATACGTGCTGTACGCCTCCGGCTCTTCGGCTCGCCAGACTGACGTCACCAAGGATCGCCCTTGCGATGCCGTCATCATGGCCATCGTCGACTCCTGGGAGGTCGGCGGAGAACAACGCTTCGAAAAGCACGGGACCGAGCACGGCTACGCAGAGCCGTGGCCTCCCCGGTAACAGGTGAGCGGCCATGTCGATGCAGCCCGATCAGCTCCGTAGCATCGCCGAGGCGATCGCCCGCGAGATCCTCGCGGGCGGTGCCGCCCCGCGCAAGGTCGAGTCCTCGCCCGGTGACGGCCTCTTCGCCACCATCGACGAGTGCGCCAAGGCCGCTCGCGCCGCTTTCTTCGCCCTCGATGCCGTCGGGCTCGATGCCCGCAAGCGCATCATCGAGAACATGCGCGCACGGCTCCGCCCCATGGCCGAGCACCTCGCTCGCATGGCCGTCGAGGAGTCCAACCTCGGACGCGTCGAAGACAAGATCGACAAGATCCGTCTCGTCATCGACAAGACCCCGGGCCCCGAAGACCTCGAGGGACGCGCCCTGTCCGGAGACCACGGCCTGGCTCTCATCGAGCCCGCCCCCTTCGGCGTCATCGGCGCCATCACCCCGGTCACCAACCCGTCGTCGACCATCATCTGCAACGCAATCGGCATGATCTCCGCGGGCAACTCCGTGGTCTTCAACGCCCACCCGTCCGCGAAGAAGGTCTCCGCTCTCACCGTGAGCCTCCTCAACAAGGCCATCGTCGAGGCAGGCGGCCCCTCCAACCTGCTCACCTGCACCATCGAGCCCACCATCGAATCCGCCGGGCAGCTCATGAAGCACCCGCTGATTCGCCTGCTCGTGGTCACCGGCGGCCCCGGCGTCGTCGCCGCTGCCATGAACTCCGGCAAGCGCGCCATCTGCGCAGGCCCCGGTAATCCCCCCGCCGTCGTCGATCCCACCGCCGACATCGAGAAGGCCGGTCGCGACATCGTCATGGGCCACTCGTTCGACAACAACGTCATCTGCGTCGACGAGAAAGAAGTCATCGTCGTCGAGTCCGTCGCCGAAGCCCTCAAGGCCTCCATGCGTCGCGCAGGTGCGGTCGAGCTCAAGCCCGCGGATCTGCCCCGCCTCGAGAAGGCCATCTTCGAGAAGGGCGCGGGACCGCGCGGCCACGCGGTCGTCAACAAGAAGATGGTCGGTCGCAACGCGTCCGTCATCCTCGCCGAGCTCGGCATCTCCGCCGGCCCCGAGGTCCGCTGCATCATCGTCGATGTCCCCAACGACCACCCCCTGGTGTGGACCGAGCAGATGATGCCCGTGCTCCCCATCACGCGCGTGCGCACCGTCGACGAGGCCATCGAGCTCGCTGTCCAGGCCGAGCAGGGCAACTTCCACACGGCCTCGATGCACTCGCACGACCTGCCGTCCCTCTCGAAGATGGCTCGCAAGTGCAACTGCAGCATCTTCGTCAAGAACGGCCGCTGCGTCGCCGGCCTCGCTGCCGGCGGCGAAGGCTACACGTCGTTCACCATCGCCTCGCCCACGGGCGAAGGGCTCACGACGCCACGTTCGTTCTCGCGCTGGCGTCGCTGCACCATGGTCGACCACTTCCGCATCGTGTGAGGAGCCCCCGTTGAACCTGCCCGTGTCCGGTCCTGCCCTGGCAATGATCCTGCTCGACAGCGTCCCGGGTGGCTTGCGCGCCCTCGACGCTCTCGCCAAGGAAGCGCCGGTCGAGGTCCTGGCCACGGGCACGATCCAGCGGGGAATGTACCTCGTCGCCTTCGCGGGCGAGGTGGACCCGGTGCAGCGTGCCTTCGCGCGCGCCTGCGCCGTGTCCGACGACGGCGTCTTCGACTCCGTGCTGCTCCCCTATGCCGAGGAGCACATCGTCCCGGCGATGATGGATGCGCGACCGCGCCCGTTCGGCGAGGGAGACACCCTCGGATCCATCCAGTGCGCGGCTCCGCCCACGCTGGTGCGTGCCGTGGATGCGGCCCTCAAGGGCGCGATGGTGGAGCTGGTCGAGCTGCGGATCGGCGACGGCCTCGGCGGCAAGGCCATCGCCTCCCTGTGGGGCGCCACGCACGATGTCGAGGCAGCGATCGGCCTCGCCAATCAGGCCATCGCCCGAGGCCGCGCGGCAGGTGCGTCGTCCGTCGTGATCCCGAACGCCGATCCGGTCGTGCGCGGCGCGCTGGCCGACGGCTCCAGGTTCTTCAAGGAGTGGCGAGGATGAAGCTCGGCAGGGTCATCGGCACGATGGTCGCCACGGTCAAGTACAAGGGCATGGAAGGCCTGAAGCTGCTCATCGTGCGTCCGCTGACGGCCGACGGTCGCGAAGACGGCGAGCCGTTCGTGGCGACGGATGCCTCGGCGCAGGCGTCGAGCGGGGACCTGGTGACATGGGAAGCGTCGCGGGAAGCGGCGCTCCTGCACGAGAACTGGTTCGTGCCGGTGGACCACGCGGTCGTGGGGATTGTGGACCAGCATGCGTACGACGACGGAGGCAAGCGATGATCCTCGGGCGCGTGTGCGGCACGGTGGTGGCTACGATCGAGCATCCGTTCTACGACGGGAAGAAGCAGCTCATCGTGAGGGCGTGTCTGCCGGACGGCTCGTTCGACGGTGAGAAGTACGTGATTGCGGTGGATCTGGTCGGCGCCGGGGTAGGGGAGACGGTGCTGGTCGAGGACGAGGGCAACTCGGCGCGTCAGATGATGGGCAATCTCAAGAACGCTCCGATTCGCTCCGTGATCGTGGGGATTGTGGATCAGGTCGCCCTGGGGTGATTGCGATCCGGGAGATCCCATCCTCGAAAGGCTGCGCGTAGAGCGTGGCGATCAAGGTGTCGAGGGGATCGGGATCGCCGCGAATGCGTTGAAGCGTTCCGAAGAGCTCAGGAGGCCCGCGCTTCGATCCAGTCTCTTGAGCGGCCTTGGAATCCGGCGCTCTGCCCTGCGTCGCCGGACGCGCAACCCTCCCCGTCACCCCGCTCGCACCGTGTCCACGATGAGCTGCCGCATCGCCTTCACCCCCGGTCCCGCGATCCCGTCGCGCTCCACCAGGTAGTACGTCACGTCGGGCGCGCCCATCAGACGAACTCCCACCATGCCCCTCGGGACGGGACAGAAGTCGTTGACCACGGCGATTCCCACACCCAAGCGGGCGAAGTGGATCATCAGCTCCCACCCGGAAGCTTCGACGGCGACCTGCAGAGCGCAGCCGGCGGAGCGAAACAGTTGGTCGAGCATCGCGCGGTGAGGACGTCCGGCGGGGGCAACCACGAGACGGTCCGCTGACAGGTCGGCGGGGCGGAGCTTGCGACGACGCGCGAGCCGGTGTCCCGGAGGCAGCAGAACCTTCTGACCGATCGTTCGCAGGGGCGTCGCAGCCAGATCTTGCGGCGCTCCCGCGGCGCCGACCACGCCGAGGTGGGCTCTGGACTCGCGGATCGCCTCCACGGTCTCGGGGCCGCTCGCGGTGAGCAAGCGCAGCGGCCACCGCTCCTTCGGGAAACGACGGATCGCGGGACCCAGCAGGTACAGGAAGGCGCCCTCTCCAGAGGCCACTGTGACGGGGCCGGTCGACGACTGACCGCGAACCTCCTCGAGCACGCTGCGTCCGCGGTCCTGCACCTCGCGACCGAACGCCGCGAGCGCCTTTCCTTCGGCGGTGAGCACGAGGGACTTGCCGCTGCGCCGGTACAAGGGACGTCCGACCTCTTCGGCGAGCTTCCTCACCTGCACGTGCAACGCCGGCTGCGAGATGTGCAGTTGCCGCGCCGCGCGCGTGAAGTTCATCGGGTCCGCGAACGCCGTGAAGGCGAACAGCCGCTCGTAGTTCATGGCCTACAGGTATAACCAACGACGATAGCCACTGCAATCATACTAGTTCCGCTCAATGGTTGGCGCGTCCATGCTCCACGCAAGGAGATGGACATGAACCCCATTCTGGACAACCAGCGTTTCGCAGAGTCCTTCCGCACGCTCTCGAGCGTGCACCTCAACCCCCGCAGGCACACCTCCGCCGATGCCCGGGAGCACTCCTGCATCGCCGCATCACGCGCCGTCGAGCTCGCCTCGGCCAACTGCTGCAGCCCGCAGGAGACACTCCTTCTCGAAAACCTCGGCCTCGCTCATGACCTCGGAAAGCTCACCGGCTCCACGAGCCCGGACCGGTCCGTGGAGCTGCTCGCAGCCTGCGGTATCCTCGACCCCGCGCTCGTGTCGCTGGTGAAGTGGCACGACACGAGCCTGCCCTGGTACCAGGCCAGCACGCGCGGCCAGGGGCCCTCGGACAAGGCCTGGCGCAGGTTGAGCTCCTCGGTGGACCTGCGCCTCCTGGCGCTGTTCATGGTCGCCGATCGGGCGGATTCCCCTGCAGGGTGGCGACGCAACGCGCCGACCCTCTGGTTCCTGAACGAGGCCCGCAGCCGAGGGCTCGTCGGAGACCTCTCGCTCGACCTCCCCGATCATCCGAGCGAGGTCAGCGCCGGCGGCGCGGTTCTCCGAAGAGAGCTTTGTGGTCCCGAGGTCCTTGTCATTCGAGTCCGGGCCGAGGGCTACGAGCTCCCCAAGGGCGGAATCGAGTGGGACGAGCTCCCCTTGGAGACCGCCGAACGTGAGACGCGCGAGGAGGCGGCAGTGTGCTCGCCTCTTCGCGGTGGGCCCGCGCTCGGTCACCTCGACTACCGCGTAGGCGAGGGGGCCAGCAGCCACTGCAAGAGAGCGCGTTACTTCCTCCTGCAGCCGGAACGAACCGTCGAGCTCGGGCCCTTGCCGGAACGCACGCGCGAGCGCAGGTGGGTCGGGCTCGACGCGGTCGCGACGCTCCCGCTGGTCAACGAAGGGCTGCGTCCGCTGCTCGTCCGGGCGCTGACCGGCGCGTGATCCCGATTCAGCCGCTACGGCCCGGGGAACACGATGTACGCAGCAGGCACGTGCCCCGTGAGCCACACGCCGTTGGCCGACACGAAGAATACGTGCCCGTCCCCATGCATCCGGCCCGCAGCGATCCGGAGCACGACCGGCCTGCCGCGGCGCGCACCGACCGCGCGTGCGGTCGTCTCGTCCGACGACAGGTGCACGTGGTGGCGGCTCATTTTGGCCAGCCCTTCGGCGCGGATCGCCTGGAGCGCCGAGTCCACTGTCCCGTGGAAGAGCCATTCGGGCGGATGTGCCGGCTCGTACCCCAGCTCGACCTCGATGGAGTGACCCTGGTTGGCGCGCACCCGCAGGCCATCTTCGCTGATCGCAAACCGCTGCTTGGGGCTCGTCGCGACGACCTCCTCGAGCAGCGCCCGCGTGATCGGGTGTCCGTGCGCTCCGCACTTCTCCAGCAGCTCGGCGATCGGAACCCATCCGTTGCGGTCCGGTGTCACGCCCACGGTCTGCGGCTGGTGCCTCAGGATCAGACTCAGGAACTTGCTCGTGCTCGTGAGGGAATCGGTGTTCGTCATGGTTCGCGCGTCAGAGCGGCTCGTCCCTTGCCACTCTATGTCAGCCATGGCGAATCCGCACCACCGCGGATCAAGGCACCGGCAGACAGGTGGACGGACCGCATCGCCACCGCTGGCTGGCCCCGTCGAAGCTGCACTCGCTCTCGTTGCCTCCCTGCGTGCAGTCCGAGCTGTCGATGCAAGTGTCCTGCGCCGTGTGACAGAACCAGGCCATCGAGCAGTTCGAGACGCCGCTCGGTGAGCAGTAGCCTCCCTCGCCGCAGTCGGCGTCGGTCTGGCAGTTGCTGCCGGTCATGCAGACGTTGGCACCCTTGGACGTGTTCGAGCGGCATTGGCAGGGAATGCCGCTCGGGCAGTCCTTGTCCTCGGCGCACTGGTCGTAGGAGCAGAACGTTCCCATGCACCCGGCGCCGCCCACCTGTCCGAAGCAACGACCGTTGGTGCCTTCGGTGCAATCCGCGTCGCTCGCGCATGCCCAGTCGGGTTGGGGTTCTCCGCAGATCGAGTCGATGGTGCCGGGGTCTCGCGTGGCCGGGCACGTCACGCCCGAGGGGCGATGCTCATCGGGAACGGGACTCCCCGCGGCGCCCGCAGTTCCCGCAGCGCCTGCCATCCCCGCAGTGCCCGCCGTCCCCGCAGCGCCTGCCATCCCCGCGGA
>JAKLDZ010000270.1 GCA_022703255.1 Myxococcota bacterium
GAGAAGGTCTCCGACGCCACGACGACCACGTTCCGGGCCATTCCCGACCGGATCAACGCCGAGGCGTGTTCCATGGCGACGAGCGAGCCGCAGCAGGTTTCGAGCAGGGTTGTCGCCTGACACCTTCGCATGCCGAGCTGGTCCTGGAGAATCACCGCGCCCGACGGTACGACGATACCGGGCCGCAGCGTGCTCGTAACAAGGAACAGACGATCGACCTCCTCGGGACGCACACGAGCCGTCGCGAGCGCGTTCTCGCAGGCCTCGCGCGCAAGATCGAGGATCGTCTCATGCGGTTCGGCCCACCGTCGCTCCTCGATTCCCGTACGATCGATTCGCTCCGGCTTGAGCCCGGCTGCCGCCCACTGGAAGTCGGAATTGCGCTTCACGCGGGATGGGAAGCAAGCCGAGAGCCCGACGATGTTGACGGGGCACGACATTCACCACCTCCAGATCTCGGGTTCTTCGTTGGGAACCCGAGCCGTTCCGACCATCTCGAGCAGCGTATTGGACCCGTTGACGCGACACAGGAAGACCGGGTTGCCAAGCGCGCCAGTGAAGGGCGGGCCGAGAACCGTGTACCGCGGATCCTGGCTCAGCTCCTGGAACGCGCCGCTCACGTCGGCGCAGAAGAACGCCATGTGGTGCAATCCCTCGGGGGCCGTCCGTATCGGGGCGTTGGGACTCTTGGTCTCGAGCAGCTCCATCCGGAGGCTGCCGAGCTCGAGGAAGGCGATCTCCATCCCGACCTCGGGAAAGAGCCGTCGCGCCACCATGCGGAAGCCGAGCTTCACGTACGCAGGCAAGGCCGTATCGATGCTGGTGACTTTGATCCCCAAGTGGTCGAGTTTCTCCGCGCGCATGTCAGTCTCCCTTGGGCCGCTGGAGCGACCGCTGCTGCCCGCGAACCTGGGGGTCTCCCCGGTGTCGTCCCAGCCTTCGAAGGCATTCGCGCAGGGCGTCCTTGATCGTGGACACGGTCCGCAGGGCAGTCATGTCCACGCCGATCTCGACGAGGGTCTGCGCCACGGCAGGACGCACGCCGGACATCACGCACTCGGCCCCAAGCAGACGAGCCGCCTGGGTGACCTTGATCAGGTGGTCGGCGGTCTTGGTGTCGACGACCTCGACGCCGGTGATGTCGAGAATGACGAAGCGGCTCTGCCTCGCCGAGACCTCGCCGAGCAACCTCTCCATGATATCGAGGCTCCTGCGGGTATCCACGACACCGATGATCGGCATGGCGAGCACGTCGTCCCACAACTGCAGGACGGGGGTGGAGAGCTCGGCGATGGAGGCCCGCTGGTTCTTGATGGTCTCCAACGCCTCCTCGAGGCTCCGCGCCTGGGCCTGGGTGATGTCGAGCATCTCCTCGACCTGCCGCGTGCGCGCCGCATCCTGCTCGCGCAGGGCCGCGACGTCCTCGAGCATCGCATTGACGCCATGCTCGACGGAGCTGAGGTCGTCGAGCGGTGCGGCGGGATCGATGGGAATCCGGTCGTCGAACATGCCCGCCGCCGCGGACGCCAGCGTGTCTTCGATAGCCTCGATTCGCCTGGAGAAGTCACGGAGGCCGGTCATGGTCAACCCTCCTGCTTCAGCCATGCGATGGCCTCCTGGGTTGAACCGAAGAAGGCGGCCGAGCGTACCTCGGTCGACACCTTCGCCATCGCTTTCGCGAGCATCCTGAGCACCGGATTCGGGACGATGAACGCCTGGCGATCCACCTGGAGCTTGCGCACCTCGTCCATGATTCCCCTGCGCACCTCGGAGGGCATGTTGAGGGGAGCGGCCGTCAAGTCGATCACCAGCAGCCGTCGGGGCTTGCCTTCGAGCAACTCGTTCATGCGGCGCACCGACTCGCGCGCTGCCTCGACCGTGTTCGCGGCTTCCGTGCTGATGACAACACCGTTGGCCTCGTCGTACCAGACTGTCGACTCGTCGGTCATCTCCAACTCCCGTGCAGAATTCGAGGTCGTTGTCGTGCGCGGCGCTCCCGCCGCGGGTGGTGGGGAAGAAACGCGCGCCGGTGCCCCGGAATTCGATGCGTGAACAGGCACGTACCGAAGGGCTGTGGCGAGACTAGGTGGTCGCACTTCCCCAGGCAAGAGGCAAAGTTCGTTGCGGCCTGTCCGGCGGCTATGTGGCCAGTTCGACCGATGGACGCGAATTCAATGAATGCCGAATCGTTGAAGCGTGCGAATTGGAGCGCTTCGCACAACGTCGCCCAAGGATGAAGCTGCAGGGGGAGCCGGCTTGGGCAGACGCGGTCGGATGATTCGGGCTGACGTCTGCAGCCTGCCCGTGTCCGGCAGTGCAACGCGCGAGCGCAAAGCGCTCTAGCAAGCAGTCGTGGGGTCTGCCGCGCTCCTCACCAACCCGGGCGACGCCCGCTCGATGACGGCGATGTGATTCTCGCCCACTCCGGGGGAGACCAGCATCACGCGGTCGCCAGCGTGGATGCGCCCCTGCTCGAGCGCGAGCAGAAGATTCGTCGGGGCGGAGGCGCAGGCGATGTTGGCGAAGGAGGAGAAGCTCTCCATGGAACGGCTCGGCGGGATACCGATTGCCTCGCGCCACGCGTCCGCGGCCCACACCACGGGCTGGTGGCTAACGAAGAAGTCGATATCCGCGGGCTGCAATCCAGCCCGCTCCAGAGCGCCCCTCGCGACACGCACGACGTCCTGCTGTGCGTGCTCGCCGATCTCCTTGATGAGCACGGGGTCATGGAAGGTGACGAACTCCTGCTCGTAGGAGGGCCCCTGGGTGAGCTGGCGACCCAGCACCGGAGGCCGCGAGCGGAAGACGATGGCCTTGTGCCTGCTCCCCTGGCTGACGGCGTGGGAGCCCAGGTAACCGAAGCCCTGCTCGACGCGAGAGACGATACCCGCCGCCGCCGCGTCGCCCTGGTAGGGACTGTGGTAGTCCGAGCGATCGTTGATCAACGAGTCGACCGAGCTCACGACGAGCAGCACGTTCCGCTTCACTCCGGAGCGGACGAGCGACTCGGCGATTTCGAGCATGGTGATGAAGGAGGAGCAGCAGGTGTCGACGTTGTAGGCGCCCGCGCAGTGGAGGCCGAGCTTGTGCTGGACGAGGGAGGCATTGAGCGGCACGTGGCGGTCGGGCACCAGGCTGCTGACCATGACCAGGTCGATTTCCTCCTTGTCGATTCCCGAGCTGATGATGGCACTGGCGCCGGCGAGGGTCTCCGCATCCGAAGACAGCATGGGATGCGGGTGGATGCAGGTGGCGATGCTGGTGGGATCGAGCGGGACACGTCGGCGCTGTATCGCGCCACCGAACGGGTTTGCGCGCTTCTTGGCGGGGAGGCGATCGAGCCACGCCTCGTACCATGGTTGACTGATCCAGCCTTCGTCGTTGGTTTCCACCCGCCCGGCGTGCCGCCCGTCCTTCTCGATGGGCTCGATGTAGGCCCCGGGAAGAGGGGTATGGGTGCGCAGATAGGACACGAGGCGCTGGCGCTTGTGTTCCGGCACCGTCTGGGCCGGGAGATAGGCGCCGATGGCGATCAGACCAGCAGCATGCATTTGTATCCTCCTGGGAGGGAAAACCGGGGAGCGAGATCGAGCCGGGCTTCAACCCGCTTGCCTCGCCGACTGTACAAGCGTGCGCGGAGCGCTGCAAAGGATTCCAACGCGGTGCTGCGGAATCAGACTGCGGTGTATTGCAATCTCACGCCGTTTTGGAGTTCGTGGCGCAGAGATGGATTCAAGGGGCCGGGAGGAACAGTTCCGACGTCGGAACTGTTCAAGTCCTCGGATGGCCCACCGACGGACCGGGAGTAGGTCGATCCTCCGCCTCCAGAGATGCGAAAGCGGAGCAAAGCAGAGCGATCCCGGCTGTGCTGCGACGGACTCGGCCGCGCCCAGGTGCGTCTGAAGGGCGCTTGAGAGGCGTTGATTCCGGCCGCTTGAGCGCAAATCTGGCCTGAATGCGATCCCGAGAAGCCGGGGGCTGGGGGACGTCAAGTGGTTGCGCCTGCAGCACGCCACTGCGATAGACATCAATCTTCGCAGGTGCTACTCCGGCCCCATGGCTGGGAACAGGATTGCCGAGCTGATCGACGCAGCAGACGGCCACCGTGCCGTCCTGCAAGGTAATATCGCATTCGCAGTCGGGTGCGCCCGCGGAGGCATCCACGCGGCCGATGGCTACCCGGGTACGCCCTCCACCGAGGTGATCGACAAGGGCCTGCGGTATCTGCAGGACCGCATGAATGTGGGATGGTCGGTCAACGAAGCGAACGCGGTGGCCGTGGGGTTGGGCGAGACGATGCGCGGTGCGGACGCGGTCGTGACGATGAAGATCCCGGGGCTGTTCCAGGCAGCGGACGTGGTGGCGACGGCTGCGGGCTACACGGCTCGACGTGGCGGTCTGGTGCTGTATGTCGCCTCGGACTTCGTGCCTTCTTCCACGCAGTACGTGTTCGATCCCCGTTACTTTCTCAAGAGCTGCTTTCTGCCAGTGATCGAGCCGCGCAATCACCAGGAGATGCTCGAAGCCGGACCCTTCGCAGCTCGCATCGCGCGCGATCACGGCACGATCGTCGTCGTGCTCGCCAATGGGCTGATCTGCCACAGCGAAGGCCTCATCGAGCTGGGACCTCGCATCCCGCAGCCCCCGCTGGGCCCGGTTCCCGACTTCAGCGCGTTCATGAACCTGCCCGAAATCGCGCGAAGCAACTACGTGTCGATTGTCACCAAACGAATGGCCGCCATGGCGCGCATTGCCGAGGAGCCTCGGCTCGCGCGTATCGAGTGGAACGATCGCGGTCTGGGCTTGATCGTGCACGGCGTGACCGAGCTGTACCTGCGCGAGATCTGGGATCGTCTGCCGGTGAAACCTTCCGTCCTCTCGCTCGGCATGACGTTCCCGGTGCCGCTCGAGAAGGCGCGTGAGTTCGCTGCGGAACTGTCGAGCCCGCCGATCGTGTTGGGCGACGGCTACCGCTTCGTGCAGGAGGAGCTGCTCGGTCGCGGCATCGAGGTCGGTGGCAAGCACGCGAGCGACACAGTCACCGAATGGACTCCCGATAGCCTCGGGCAGCGTCTCGGCGCGCAAGTCAGGCTGTCGCTGACTGCTCGCGAGAAGGTCGCCCCGGTGCGGCGTCCACCGGGCATCTGCGCGGGTTGCCCCTATCGAGCCTTCGGTCTCGTAGTAGAGAAGCTGCGCAAGAAGAAGAAGATCGTCGCAGCCTTCGGCGACATCGGCTGCAACACCCTGCTGTACTTCCTCAAGGCCATCGACACCTGCACCTGCATGGGAGCCGCCGACTCCAAAAGGCAGGGCGTGGTGCTTGCGGACAAGTCGCTCGCATCACGAACAATCTCGGTCATCGGTGACGCCACCGAGTGCCACTCCGGCATGGATTCCACGAGGAACGCCGTCTACCGCAACATCCCGGGCGTGAAGGTAATCCTAGACAACAGCATCACCGCCATGACCGGCGGGCAGCCGGCCCCATCGTCGGCGCACAACCTCGCGGGCGAGACGATGCGGTTCGACCTGGTCGCCGCGCTGCAGGGCGAGGGAGCCTGTGTGCAGGTCGCCGATGCGTTCGACATGGCAGCGATCGAGTCCGCGCTGCGCGCTGCGCTCGAGGCGGCCGAAGAGGGCAAGTACAGGGTGCTGGTGATCCGCGGCGAGTGCATGCAGCAGGTGCCATCGGACAAGAAGATGCCTCGCTGGGAGATCGATCACGACAAGTGCAAGAAGTGCGATCTGTGCCTGGTGTGTCCCGGGGTGGAGAAGGACGACGAAGGCTTCCCGGTCTTCACGCACTTGTGCACGGGCTGCGGGGGCAACAAGCCGGTGTGCAGGCAGGGATGCCACCTCAATGCCATCGTGGCGCGCAAGGAGGCGAAGCGGGGAGCGCCGCCTCCTGCCCTGCCCGAGCTCGCCGCGTGGGATGGTAGTCCGCCCGCCGATCTGCCTTCCCGCGTGCGGGTGGTCACACGGGGCGTCGGAGGGCAGGGGAGCCTGTTCCTCGGCAAGGTGCTGGCCGAGGTCGCTGCGATGGCTGGCTTCCGCAACGTGGTCAAGGGCGAGACCCACGGCATGGCTCAGCTCGGCGGCTCCGTGCTTTCGACCTTCGCTTGCGGCGATGTTCATTCGCCGGTCGTCGCCCCCGGGAGCGTCGACGTGCTGGTAGCGCTGGAGGAGTCCGAGGTGCTTCGGCCCGGATTCCTGGAGCTGCTCGCGCCCGGAGGAACGGTCCTGCTCAACCAGGTCAGGATCCTGCCCGTCGGCTCCAAGGAGAAGGACTATCCCACGCGTGAGTCGATCCTCGCCTCGCTCGAGGGACTGCGCGTCGTGCAATTCGACGCGCTCGCCGAGACGCGCGCCATTGGCGACGATCAGGGCAGGACCGCGAACGTGGTGGCCTTGGGACTGCTGTCCACGATCGAGCCGCTGTGTCGCATTCCCGAGGGAGCATGGCAGCGGGCGCTGCTCGCGGTCACTCCTACAGAGCTGGCGCGCAGGGCCAATGTGGCTGCGTTCTCACGTGGACGTGCGGTTCGTTGAGCGCGACGTGGCTACCGGGAGAGATGCGCGGGACGGGACAGTCTCCTTGGGTGCCGGGGTTCACAGCGGATTCGAACTCTGACCGTCGCTACGTAGCCGGCAGCAGGATGCGGAACTCCGCACCTCCTCCGGGGCGATCCGTGAGCTCGACGAGACCCTGATGGGCGTCGAGCACTCGAGTCACGATCGCGAGCCCCATTCCCGTTCTGCGCGGCGATCACGTCGGCTATGGGGAACGCGCGCCATGCCGGGCCGAAGGCGGCCGGTAGGTGCGCACACCTCACCGCCCATGCGCGACCTGAATGTGGTGTACTCTTTCCCCGAATCCAACGCCTGGCAATCGCATCGGCCACGGCAGCCAGACGGTCACCGTCCACGCACGGATTCATTGCGATACCGCTCTTTCCTTGCAGCTCGCAACTGAGAAGGAGTGCTTTCGAGACGGTACGACTTCCTGCGCAAGCCGAGCGCGCTCTCGTCGACGGCCGGGTTGCTGCTGCGGATGCAATTCGATCGACACCGGGCACGCGCAAGGCCCCCGGCTCGTGCCCCCGGCGTCGTCTCCCATCGCTCCTCTCGCGGTTGCCAGCGCCCGGGAGCGCGACTACTGTCGCAAAATGCCCGCCAAGCCCTCCCGCGTTCGACTCCTGACCCTCGCCCTGGTGTTCTCCGTGCCGACGGCCGCTGTCGCGAGCTGCGGGGGAGGGAAGTCGGACGCACCCGGCCCCGGCGCCCAGGTCGACGCGTCGGTGCCCGATGCCCCCGAGCCGTGCAAGCCCACGACGTGCGCGCAGGCCGGCGCGGAGTGCGGGGAGATCGTCGACGGTTGCGGAGGCAAGCTCGACTGCGGGGCAAGCTGCAGTCCGGGCGACCGCTGCGGCGGTGGCGGGCCCAACAAGTGCGGTCCCTACGAGTGCAACCCGAGAAGCTGCGCGCATGTCGGCGCCGCCTGCGGTTATGCGTCCGATGGCTGCAGCAAGGTAATCGATTGCGGAGGTTGCCCATCGCCGACCCTCTGCGGCGGTGGGGGCTTGGACAACCAGTGCGGCTGCAAGGCGAAGACCTGCGCGCAGCTCGGCGCGACGTGCGGTTCGCTTCCCGACGGTTGCCTCGGAGTCCTGGACTGCGGCGAGTGCTTGTCCGGGCAGAAGTGCGGCGGGGACGGGCCGAACCGGTGTGGCGTGAACGACTGCTACCCGAAGAGCTGCGCGCAGCTCCAGGCCAGCTGCGGCAACGTGTCGGACGGGTGTTCGGTTGCGCTCGATTGCGGGAGCTGCTCGGGGCAGGGAGAGGTCTGCGTCCTCGAAGCGACGTCGAGCCATTGCGCCTGCCTGGTGCGAACATGCGCGCAATTGGGTGCAGCCTGCGGGACCGTGGCGGGCAATTGCGGGCCCCTGGAATGCGGGGCGTGCGCGACCCCGGAGTCCTGCGGCGGCGGGGGCACGCCGAACCAGTGCGGCTGCGTCAAGGCAACCTGCAGCG
>JAKLDZ010000271.1 GCA_022703255.1 Myxococcota bacterium
CGTGTCACGCGAGCCAAGTGGGGCGTCCTCCGGCCGCGGCCGAAGGCCCTTCAGCCCACCCGCTGCCCGACGCCAAACCACGTCACACGCGGCGGGTGGGCGTCGTGTCGCGCCGTCCGGATGCGGCGCGCGGGCGCCGTGTCGCGTCGTTCGAAACGGGGGCGGGGGGCGTCGTGGCGGTTAGCGCGAGGTCGCCGGCGGAGCGGAGGAGGAGGGAAGGGGAGGCGGCGCGGCGCTGGCCGAGGACGCGGGTGCAGCGGGGAGGTTGCCCGACTCGCGGACAGCGAGCTGCCCCTTGCGTGCGTAGTCGATCGACATCCCAAGCACCCGCGTCGTCTCCTGGGGAGCGTGGAATCCGGTGGAGTTCTCGGCCTCCACGAAGTCGAGGAGGAACTGCGCCTTGCGCTGGAAGTCCCGCGCGCCCGCGAGCTCGGCATCGGAGCGGCCCGCCTTGCGCGCCGTGTCGATGTCGGTGATGAGCGCCATCAAGGCGTCCATCGCCACGTTGCGCAGTTGGAAGAAGCGCGACTGGATCGATTCGACGCGGTCCTTGAGCTCGGCCTCGGACCACTTGTGGCAGGTCTGGCAGGCCCGGTTGATGTTGAGCAGCGGGGAGCGCACGTGGTGGTCGCTGATCTTGAGAGCGCCGACGCGCATGTACGGCATGTGGCAGTCGGCGCAGGCGACGCCGGATCGCGCGTGGATTCCCTGGTTCCAGGTCTCGAACTCGGGGTGTTGGGCCTTGAGGACCTTGGCGCCCGTCTCCGCATGGGTCCAGTCGGAGAAGCCGACCTCTTCGTAGTAGGCGAGGATCTTCTCGGCCTCGAGGCCCTTGTGCCAGGGGTAGGTCAGGCGCTTCTCGGGGCCCTTGAAGTAGTACTCGACGTGGCACTGCGCGCAGGCCAGGCTGCGCAACTCCTGGCGCGTCGCCATCTTGTTCACGTCGTAATCGGGGATGCCCTGCGACGCTTTGTAGGTGCGGATGCCTTCGATGAAGCCGGGACGGGTCACGCGCAAGCCCATGGAGGCCGGGTCGTGGCAGTCGATGCAGGCGACGGGGTGCTCGACCTCCTTGCGTGCCTCCGAGTAGGGCATCTGATTCATCTTCTCGAAGCCCTTGATCAGGTCGCCGCCGCCGAGGCGCTTGTAGGGCACGTACACCGACGCATGGCAGTGCATGCAGGTGCCGGGCTGCTTCGCCGCGATCTGCCGCTCCGTGAAGGTCTGGTCGTCGAGCATGTACGCGTGCCCGCGCTCCTCGCGGAAGTCCTTGGCGAACGCGTAGCCGGCCCACATTTTCTTGAGCCGGGGATCCTCCTCGATCTTCTGCTGGCTGACGACGGCGCGGGGGTCGCCCTGGGAGGGAGAGCGGGGGTGCGCTTCGCTGCCGCCAAAGCGCGTACGCACCATGTCGACCGTGCGCTTGTAGGCGTCGTACTGCATGGGGAAGTTCTTGCCCCATACCGCGGGATCGACCGTCTGATCGTCGAGCGCCACGACGCGATAGAACGGATTGCGGGCTTCGGACTTGCGTTCGAAGATGTTGACGAGCAGGCCGACGACGGCGGCGCTGGCGAGGGCGCCGATCAAGGCTGCGACGAGAGTGGGGCCGGATCCGATGGAACGGAGGAAGCCTCGCTTGCCAGGATCGGGACGGCTGGAGTCGTTCGACATGTTCGCTCTCCTCGATGGCCGCTCAGAGGTGTCCGACGGTTTTGTGGCACCGCACGCAGTCGGTCGGTTCACCTTGCCGATGCGGTCCGTCCATCATCTCGGTGATGTCGGAGTGGCACTTGCGGCAGGCCTGCTCGGTGACGTCGTGATTGGAGGGACGGATGCGGATGGTGTCGGGGAACCAGCCGGTGGTGAAGGCGAAGGAGTGCCAGAAGCCGTTGGTGCCCTTGGTGACGTACTTGCCCACGAACCCAGGAGGGGTGTGGCAGTCGTTGCACGTCGCCACCGAGCGGTGGCTCCCCTTCATCCAGCCGGCGTGGTGGGCGTGCATGACGTGGCAGTTGGCGCACACGTCGGGGTTGTCACTGAGGTAGGAGTAGCCGCGGGCGTAGACGAAGGTGTACCCGCCCACGCCGACGGCTGCGCCGAAGGCCGCTCCGACCAGGATCTGAGCGATGCGGGCTGCTTGCATGGGCGGGTAGCTTCTGCGGGTCGTTCTCCTGTCAGGAGAGGATGGCCTCGAGGTCCTTCTTGGCTTCGCCGATGGGCATGATGTTGAAGTTCTTGACGAGCACGTCGAGAACATCGGGGGTGACGAAGGCCGGCAGGGTCGGCCCGAGGCGGATGTTCTTGATGCCAAGATGCAGGAGCGTGAGCAGGATGGCTACCGCTTTCTGTTCGTACCAGGACAGCACCAGGCTCAAGGGCAGGCCGTTGACGTCCGTGCCGAAGGCGTTTGCCAGGGCCACCGCGATCTTGATCGCGGAGTAGGCGTCGTTGCACTGGCCGATGTCGAGCAGGCGCGGGATGCCGTCGATGTCCCCGAACTCGAGCTTGTTGAACCGGAACTTGCCGCAAGCCAGGGTCATCACGACCGTGTCCTTCGGCGCCGACTGCGCGAACTCGGTGTAGTAGTTGCGCCCGGACTTGGCGCCGTCGCAGCCGCCCACCAGGAAGAAGTGGCGGATCTTGCCCGCCTTGACCGCGGCGATGACCTTGTCGGCGACACCGAGCACGGCGTTGTGGCCGAAGCCGGTCAGGAGGGTCTTGTCGCTGCCGTCGGCTGCGAAGCCGGGGGCCGCGAGGGCCGCCTCGATGACCGGGGCGAAGTTGCGGTCGGCGATGTGGTGGACGCCCGGGAAGGCGACGAGGCCGCTGGTGAAGATGCGGGCCTTGTAGGAGTCACGCGGCTTTTGGATGCAGTTGGTCGTCATCAGGACCGCGCCGGGGAAGGCGTCGAACTCCTTGACCTGGTCCTGCCAGGCACCGCCGTAGTTGCCCACCAGGTGCTTGTACTTCTTGAGCTCCGGGTAGCCGTGCGCAGGCAGCATCTCGCCGTGCGTGTAGACGTTGATCCCCTTGCCCTCGGTCTGCTTGAGCAGCTCCTCGAGGTCCTTCAGGTCGTGACCCGACACGACGATGGCCTTGCCCTTGACCGGCTCGATCCGCACCGGCGTCGGCACCGGATGGCCGTACGCCCCCGTGTTCGCGCCGTCGAGAACCTCCATCACCTTGAGGTTCACCTCGCCGCACTTGAGGTTCATCCCGACCAGCGCGTTGACATCCGAGACGCCCGCGGCGACGAACGCCATGGCCTCGTGGAAGTACGCGTAGACGCCGTCGTCCTCGCGGCCGAGCACGGTCGCGTGGTGCGCATAGGCCGCCGCGCCCTTCAGCCCGTAGAGCAGCAGCTCCTGCAGCCCGGTCACCGTCTTGCCCTGACGCACCATTCGGTCGCGAAGGCCGAAGGCATGCGCCTGCTGCACCATTCCGTCGACATCACCGGCCGGCGCGTAGTCGCACGGCCCACCAGGATGCTTCGCCGCCTCGCCCTTGGCCGCGCACGCCTTCTCGTACAGCGCCTTCGCCTTGTCGCGCGCGTCGACCACCTGCTTGACCACCTCGGCGCAACGCGCCTCGTCGAAGCTCACGTTCGTCACGGTCGTGAACAGCGCGTCCACCAGCACACGGTCGATCGCCCGGTCCGAAGCGCCCAGCTTGCGGGCTTCGTGGGCGTAGGTCGCGAGGCCCTTGGCCGCGTAGACGATGAGGTCCTGCATGGCCGCGGTGCGCGGGTCCTTGCCGCAGTTGCCGGCGACATTGCAGCCATCGGGACGCAGACCCTGTTCGCACTGGTAGCAGAGCATCTTGTCTTCCATGACGTTCCCTCGTGTTCTGGATTTCGCCGAGAGCGGCGTTGACTCCGTAGCAGAGCCTCGTTTCGTTCGAGGCGGGCTGACCCTAGCCCCGAGAGGCAAACCCGGAAATGACGGGCGTCATCCCCTCGCAGATGGCGATGCCGTGACCCGGTCCGGGCGTCAATCACGTTCTGGCGCCGAGCACCGTCGCCGCCGCCTGACGCAGCAGCTCCATGTCCCGGATCACGAACCCGTCGGGACGCGTCTCCAGCACACCCTTCTTCTGCCACTTCGACATCACCCGGATCGCCGTCTCGAACGAGGTGGACACCAGCGACGCCAGCTCCTGACGGGACAGCGCAATCGGGATCGACACCGAGCCGTCGTCGAAGTCGTCACCGAACCGGCGCGACAGGTCCAGCAGCAAAGCCGCCATGCGGGACTCCACGCTCCCCGCGCTCAGGATCTCCACCTTGGAGTGCATCGCGTGGAGCCGGTCCGCCAACGACTGCGTCATCCTCGCCGACAGCTCCGTCGATCCGCGGATCCACCCGAGGAAGGCGTCGCGCGGAATCTGCAACAGGGTGGCCGAGTCGCTGCAAACCACCGCCGCGGCCGGATAGGTCGTACCACGAACGATCGCGACCTCGCCGATGCTCTCGCGTGGCCCGAACACCCCCACGATCGCCTCCCGACCGTTGGGCAGCTCCCGCACGATCTTCACCAGCCCGCTGTGGATGACCGAGAAGGCCGAAGGCGCGTCGCCCCCGCGCCACAGCACCGTCCCGCGCTGCAGCGTGCGCGTCGTCGTCACGCGCACGATCTCCGCCATCGCCTTGTCCGAGGCGGCGTCGAAAGGCGCCACATGGCGCAGGATGGCGACCGGGTTGCTCACGGCTCCCAGGTTCTCGTCCGTCCTGACCGCGACGTCAACGCCCGCCCTCTCGTGCAGGAGTCACAGGTGCTTCGGGAAACTCCACGCGTCGCCGGCGCGCTCGTACCAGCAGCTCGAGGTACTCGCTCCGCGGCATCGTCACGCACCCCAGCGACTCCAGATGCGGGTTCATCGTCTCCGCGTCGAGCAGCTCGTAGTCCCCTCGCAACGTCTCCGCCAACGTCGCGAACGCCACCTTCGACGCGTCCGTCTCCCGATGGAACATCGACTCGGCCACGAACACCGAGCCGATCGCCAACCCGTAGATTCCCCCCGCCAGCTCCCCCGTCCGCGTGTTCCACACCTCCAGGCTGTGCGCCCACCCCATCTCGAACAAGCGCAGATAGCACGTGCGAAGCGACGCCGTGATCCACGTGCCCTCCCGCCGGTCCCCGCAGCCGTCCATCACGTCCGCGAACGCCTCGTCGAGCGTCACGCGGAACGGCTTGCTCCGCATCGACCTGCGCAACGATCGCGACCAGTGCAGCGGGCCGTCGAGACGCAGCACCGCACGCGGATCCGGCGAGCACCAGAACACGAGATCGGCCTCCATGTCGGGCGCGGGCCAGGGGAAGATGCCGAGGTGATAGGCGACGAGCACCGTGTCCGGATCGAGCAAGGGGCCGACCCCGATGACGCCGTGCTCACCGACGCCGGTCTCGGGATCGGGGAACCGGTACCTGCACCGGAGGCTGGCGAGGGGCACCTTGCGATGCCTTGGCATGACAGGATCACCCTAGGCTCGGGGACCGGAGCGGGCAACTGACGGATGAGATCGGCGTCGCCGAAGGCGCGACGAAGCGACGAGGCCGGCGAGCAGGGACCACGCGAGCAGGGCCGATGCGCGCCCGCCGCCTGCCGTCCGACACCCGCAGCCCGAGTCGGACTGCGTCTCCGGGGCTTGCTCCGCAGGCGCGTCGGAGGGCGACGTCGCCGCCGCCCCGCTCACGCGGATCTTGACCTCCACGTTGGGCGACGGACACCGAAGGATCGTGCCCTGCGCGGTCGTGAGCTGGAATCGTTCGGCGAGCGTACCTTCGGCATCGGTCGCGGGACGCAGGCTCCAGACGAACGTGGTCTGCTCACCGGGCAGGACGTTGTCGTCGAGGACGGATGCGACCTGGAACGACGGCCACTTCTCCATGTCGGCAAGGTGGCTCGGGCGTCCCTCCCAGGTCTCCGCCGAGGCGAGCCAGATGTCCCCCTTCTTCCAGGTAGCCGTCCCCTCGTTGAGGAAGACCGCCCAGGCCTGCGCGCTCTGCCCTGCGGCCAGCGTCTGCGGCGACGACGCGTCGAGCAGGCGCGCGGCGTACTGCGGTCGCGGGTCCCCCATCTCCGCCGGGAACCCGTTGTCCACCGTGCCGTCGCAGTCCTCGTCGACGTCGTCGCACCGCTCCGCACGCGGCTCGTGAATGCGGACACACTTCGTGCACCCGTCGCGGCACCTCACGCGACCTTCCCCGCAAATGCCCGGCTCCTGGGTGTCGCAGACGTCGTTGCCGCCGTTGGGGTCCGATCCCTGGCAGCCGCCCCAGTCGCCCCACTGGCAGTTGCCTCCGCAAGATCGGCTTTGGGTTCCGCAGTCACAGCAGGCGCGGGTGTCCACGCTTCCCGCGGCGCAGGGTCCCTGTCCGACGCAGTCCGACCAGCCTCCCCAATGGCAGTTGCCGCCGCAGGTGCGCTGATGGGTACCGCAGTTGCCGCACCCTTCGTGCTGCACCTGCCCCGGGCTGCACTGGCAGACCACCTCGCACTGGCTGCTCGGGACGTTGTGCGGATAGCTCCCCTGGTCGACCCACCAGCTCGTTCCCTGCGAGCAGCCTCCGGCGAAGGGATCCCGGTTCGCGCCGCCGACGCGCACTCCGAAGTGCAGGTGAGGGCCGGACGAGTTGCCGGAGCTTGCGGAGTTGCCGAGGTAGTCCCCACACCCGACGTGTTGCCCCACGCCGACCGCGATCGAGTTGAGCTGCATGTGGCAGTAGAGCGTCGAGGTGCCGTCGGAGTAGTCGATGCGAACGTAGTTGCCGCAGCGCCCGCCGCACGTGTTGCCCAGCCCGCCGTAGTTCGCGCAGCCGTTGTTGGTGGCGCCGATCGTGCCGCTCGCGGCCGCCACCACCGGCGTGCCCAGCGGAAGCGGGAAGTCCGTCCCCGAGTGGCCGTCGTAGCAGACCCCGCCGCAGTGGAAGTCGGTGCAGCCGCCACCGCCGTTGTTGTCGAACCCGTAGTTCACTCCCTGCCCGCTGTTGTACGGCCTGCGGAACTTGACCGCGTGGGCCGGGAGCGAGACCAGGGCAAGCGTGGAGGCGCTCAACGCGCCGATCACGAAGGCAGCAGCGAGGCGGCTCATGGCAGCGTCTCCCACCGACCCTCGGATCGGAATAGTACGTTACCCGACACGATGTGCAGGTCCCGCGCACCGGGGCGCGACGCCACCAGTCGTCCTTGGGGGTCGATGAAGTGCACGCCGCTCGCGTCCTCCACCGCCAGCGCCCGACGGGTCCAGATCGGCGGACGCCTTCCGTCGGGGAACGGCGCGAGCGTGGCGCCCGCGCGCAGCTTCTCCTGCGTCATCCCGTGGTTCGTCAGGCGCGTCAGCCCGCTGCCGTCCAGCGACGACGTCACCAGGCACGGGAACCCCTCGCGCGAGCTCACGAACGTGAGCCTCTGATCGTCGAGGGAAAACGCGAATCCCCACACCGGCGCGCCCTCCCGCGTCAACGCATGCTCGGTGGCGCTCCCCAGGTCCAGCAACCACGCGTCGAGCTCCGGCCCGAGCCCACGCGAGTAGGCGAGCAGCTTCGCGTCGTGCGAGAACGCGAAGCCGGGGAAGGCGTCCTTCGCGTGCTGCCTCACACTCCCGCTCGCTCGATCCCACAGCCACAGCGCGTCACGCGCGTCGAGCAGCGCAACCAGCTTCGAGGGCGCGGGCGCGAACCGGATATCCTGCAGCCCTCCAGGGACCGGGAGCGGCGAGAGCGCGCCGTCGGAGGCCACAATCTCCGCATCGAACACGAGCCGCGCCGACGATTGCGGAGGCACCGGGCGGGCCCGCCCCACGATCGCTGCGCCGTCGTCGGAGACCTCCAGGAGCTGTGCCCCCCGGGTCGCGAGGGAGCCGTGCCGCACGTGGGGGGAGCCGCTGGCATCGACGCCGACCGTCTCGAGCCGCGGGGGATCCTCGTTTCCGGCCTGCTTTCCGCACGCAGCGAGCGTGAGCGCCGCCGGGACGGCGAAGGTCCAGAATGCCAGCGCGCTGCGCGCCATCGGGGTCATG
>JAKLDZ010000272.1 GCA_022703255.1 Myxococcota bacterium
CGTGAGCCCGACCGCGCAAGCGCCACAGGTCAGCACGCCACCGCATCCGTCGGGTGCCGCGCCGCACTCCGCCGCCTGGGAACCGCAGGTCACCGGGACGCACATGCCTGCATCCTGCGTCTGCCCCCCTACACCGCCGTCGCCCTTCACCGGCCCCGCCGTCGAGCCGTCCTCCGAGCAGGCCGCGATGGATGCCGCGAAAGCGAGCGCAAACGCATCCCACCGCGGCAGCCTGCGCCTTCCGACCCTTGGGTTCTGCTGCCTTCGCTTGCGCATCATGCCAGAGACCTCCCGCCGACGCATCCACGTCGTTCCGAGGACAAATAGCACGGGTCGCGGGGGTATGGTGCGGCCGACGGGGTCGGGATGGCAAGCGTTGGGAGTCGAAGGCTGACGTGCGGGAGAATCAGTTGCAGGAGATGCCTTCGGCCCGGAGCTTCTTGTCGTAGCGTTGAACTCGATGGCGCCGAGCTCGAAGTTCGTGCCGTGGTCGGTCAGCTTGAACTGGATGAGGGCGTCGACCGGACGGTCGGCGAAGGTGAGACCGCCGGAGAGGTTGACGAACTCGTCGCCACTGGACGACTCGCCGTACTCCCACTTGGGGTGCTCGAGGAAGCCCGAATGCCTCAAGCGCGAGAGCTGCCTCGCCCTCGAGACTTGCCTGTCTTCCGGCTCCACGGTCCCCTCGCCCCCACCCAAGACCCGCGTGAGGGAAAAGGACTCCGCAACCATGGTCCACGTCCCCGAGGGCGAGTTCCTCCGTGGAACCCCCGGGGCCACTGGCGAAGACGACGAGCGGCCGGCCCGGAAGATCGCGATGAGCGCCTTCTGGATCGATCGAACCGAGGTCACCGCCGCCCAGTACCGCAAGTGCGTCGTCGAGCGCGCGTGCTCACCGGCCGGGACCGGTCCCTGGTGCAACTCCCGCAAGGACGGCCGCGACGATCATCCGATCAACTGCGTGACCTGGTCCGCCGGCGACAGCTACTGCAAGTGGGCGGGAGGTTCGTTGCCATCGGAGGCGCAGTGGGAGAAGGCGGCGCGTGGCCCCTACGGACGTCTGTTCCCCTGGGGCTGGTTCTTCCTCTCCTGCGACAAGGCCGTGTTCAACGAGTGGGCGCGCGGTCACGCATGCGGGCAGAACTCCACCTGGGCCGTCGGGAGCAAACCCGCGGGGACATCGCCCTACGGCGCCGTCGACATGAGCGGCAACGTCTGGGAATGGGTCCAGGATGACTACGTTGCGGGCTTCTATGCCCGCAGCCCCGACCGTGACCCGATCCTCGACAAGAAGAGCGTCTTCGGCATCATGAGAGGCGGCGGCTTCGGCCGCGACCAGTGGGAGGGATGGAGAGCGGCCAACCGATTCAAGTTCGCCAAGATGAACCAGACCGAGGGAATCGGTTTCCGTTGCGTCATGCCCGACACTTGATCCCCTTCTTCCCCCCCCCGCCATCGCTGTCGGCAGCTCCGCTCGGTCACGGCGACGGCTCACGGAACACGGCACTGCCCGTCATGCACCGTCGTGGGTGCTCCCGCCCACCGTCGGCCGTGACCGTGACCGTGACCGTGACCGTGACCGTGACTCACTCGCCCATCGCACAACGGAATCCAATCCCCGGAGTCTGATTCGGCGGCGAGAACCGCATCCTCCTCGCGCAGCGGTGATTGCCCGGAGGATCGTGCCCCCAGCCGCCACCGTGGGCGATCTTGTCCCGCCCCTTTGCCGGCCCCGACGGATCCTCGTCAGGCGCCGTTGCGTAGTAGTCACGCCCGTACCAGTCGGCCACCCACTCCCAGACATTGCCGGACACGTCCAGCGCACCGCTGGGCGAAACCCCGGCCGGCTTGCTCCCCACCGTCCACGTCCCGTAGTGGCCGCAGGCATAACGCAGCTTCGGATCGTAGAACACGACGACCTCGCACGATGGCGGCGCGCTCCCCCACGGGTAGACGCGGCCATCCGTGCCCCGACACGCCTTCTCCCACTCCGCCTCGGTCGGCAGCCGCGCGCCCGCCCAGCGGCAATAGGCATCGGCCTGGTACCAGGTCACGCAGTTCACGGGACGATCGTCGCGTGCGCTCGTGTTGCACGCCTTGCCCGAAGCCACGGGCACGCATGCCCCCGCCGCTACGCAAGCTTGGAATCGACTCGTCGTCAGCTCGGTCCGGTCCAGCCAGAACCCCGACACCCGTATCGTGCGCTGCGGCCGCTCGTCGGCTTCTCCCTCTCCCTCCTTCGAGCCGCGCACGAACGCGCCGCTGGGAATCCGCACCATCTCGGCACCGTCCGAAGAACGGACGCGCAGGCGTCTCTCACCCGCTTCCGGCTCGCCCGCATCAGGTGCTGTCGCGTCCGCTCCCGCAGCCCCGGAGGAGGCGGAACCCGCTGGAACCGGCGCAGTATCCACGCTCGGTCCCGGACCGCCGTCCGGTGGTTGCCGGGAGCACCCGAGCGTGGCGAGCGCGATCGCCGCACACGCCAGCCAGGCGGTTCGCGCGTTCCTCTCGCGGCCAGTCCTCACCATCGGTCTCACAAGCCTTCGATTCCGCAGGATTCCGCTACGGCCCGCAAGGGGTGTCCGCCTTGCCGTCGAGCATTCCGTTGTTCAAGGTCCCAGTGTTGTCCCCGCCCGCCTCGTCCGCGAGCCGAATACCCTCGACTCCCCGGTTCACCAGGTACAACAACACGGCGTCGTCGTCCGCGACCCAGCGTGGCTTGGGCTCGAAGTCACCGTCGTAGCGCGCCACGCGCGAGATGCGCATCGGCCCCATCTTGACCGGGGAAGTGTCGAGGTCCGGGCCGTTGTACAGGGTCGCATTCGATCTGCGAATCACCTCTGCGACGCCCCCCGTCGCTCGCAGATACCCATCGATGTAGAGGCGGACGCTGCTCCCGGACCGCTCGCAGGCGACGTGCTGCCACTCGTGCAGGCGAAGGAAGCCGGGGGCAGCCAGTGCCGCGGCAGGCTGGGATGGCGACTTCGTGATCCCGCACATGACACCGCCGTCTTGGATGCCGAGACCGATGCCGTCATACTCCTTGCCCTCGCCATTGGAGTAGAACAGCCACGTCGTGGCCTCCCCCCCGAACTTCACCCACGCCTCCCAGGTCCAGTCTCCGTCCCCGAAGCCCATCCCCTCGGAGCCGATCAGGATGGACGCGTTCGGTGTCGCGAACTCCACCGAACGACACCCGCACGACTCGGTCTCTTCCTCGCAGCCGTTCGCAGGGTTGCCGTCGCAGTCCCGCCAGCCCGTCTGGCAAGCCGACACCGCGCAGGCTCCCGCCATGCAGGAAGCGGAAGCATGCGGAAGGCTGCACGGCTCGCACGAATCCAGAGCACAGCCCACCGAGGGGACATCGAGCCCCACGCAAGCGCGACCGCACGTCTTGGTGCCCGCAGGGCAGTGCAGCTCGCCGCCCGACAGGCGCTCCCCGGTCGGCTCTCCCAGCGTGCAGGAGGCGATCAGGAGCGCGGCTCCGACGGCGATTCCGCGGCTCAGAAGCATGTCTTCGCTACGTCGGTGTGCCATGTCGGATTCGGATCGGCATAGTCCTGGGGGATCGCATAGGCCGTCTGATCCCCGACCGCCGCGGTCCAGGCGTTCCCGCTCACCCCGGTGTCGTTGAACAGCAGCAGGGTGCTGGCCGATGCCTCGGTCGCCTCCTTCAGCGACCATTCCCCCGCGGGGGCGCCGTCGCGCAAGTGGACCAGGAACGGCGCGGCGCGCAGCGCGTTGCCCGGGTACTGCCACCAGTAGGAGGCGCGGGCGCCGATCACCATGCCGGGACCGTGATCGGCCGCGAGCACGACCTCACCGGGCGCTCCGGCAGCCTCGCCCACCAGCACGCCATTGACGTACATGGCCGTGCGACTCGTGGTCACGTGCAGGCTCACCAGGTAGGCGCCCTTGGTGAGCGTGGTCTCGACCGCGCCGCCGAGCTGCACGCCTCCCGTCAGCTTTCCGCCGGCATTGATCACGAGACGGAGAATGCCTGCGTCCACGTCGCCCCCCATGGAGAGGAGCTCGGCGACGCTCGCGCCGTCGTAGTAGAATCCCACGTCCACCGCGATCCCGTTCGGATAGGCCTTCAGGAACCGCGTGTCGCAGCAGAACGGCACGGCCTTCTCGTGCTCGTGCCCGTAGTCGTCGTAGCAGGTCGGCGAGCCCGACGGGTCGGTGTCCAGGTCACCGCAGAGCGTGTACTTGCACACGCTCACCTTGCCGCAGAGGTTGACCAGCTTCTGGTAGTCGTCGAGACACCATCCCCCCTTCTGCGTCTCGAGCCAGGCGAGCACATCGGGATTCGCGACGCAGCCGGCCTTGTAGCAGGCCTCGCCCTTCCCGCACGCCTGGCCGCAGGCTCCGCAGTGATTGACGTCGGAATCGGTGCTCGCCTCGCAGCCGTCCGCCGCGGCTGCATTGCAGTCCTCCCAGGGCGCCTCGCACGAGCTCACGACGCACGCACCCTGGACACAGGAGGACTCGGTGTGCTGGGAGGCGCAGGCCTTTCCGCAACCGCCGCAGGCCAGCGGCGAGGTCTGCAGATCGGTCTCGCAGCCGTTCTTCGACTGGTGATCGCAATCCGCCCAGCCGTCCGCGCAGGTCTGGGCGCAGCTCCCCTGGACGCAGATGGCGGCCCCGTGCTCGACCACAGGACAGGGATCGCACGAGGTGGCGGAGCATCCGTATTGGGGGGAGTCGATGGCGACGCACGCGGTGCCGCACGTCTTCGTTCCGGCGACACAGGCGTCGGAGTTGCCTTTCGGCTCGGACTCGGTCGAGGTGCAGCCGCAGATCAGCAATGCAATGGCCGGCAGAATCCACTTCATCATCGTTTCCTCGGGCGCTCGACGCCGTACTGGTCGAGGCGATTGATCAGTGTGCGACGGGAGATGCCGAGTCTGGCGGCGGCGCGGGTCTGGTTTCCGTCGCAGGACTCGAGGGCTTCCAGGATTCTCCTGCGCTCGATGGTCTCGAATTCGCGCCAGAGGCAGGGGCCTTGTGGCGAGGTCGGGTTGGCCTCGGCGCCGGCATCGGGCGCGAGGTGGTTGATCTCGATGGGGCCGCCTCCGCACAGCAGACAGGCGCACTCGATGCGATTCTTGAGCTCGCGGATGTTGCCCGGCCAGGGTTGGGTCTTGAGCCACGCGAGCGCAGCGGGCGCGATGCGCGGCTCCGGGCGTCCGAGGGACCGGGCCGCGCACCCGACGAACTCGACGGCGAGCGCCTCGAGGTCGTGGGGTCGTTCGCGCAGCGAAGGGATCCGGAGCGTGATGCCGTTGAGGCGGAAGTACAGGTCGGCGCGGAATCCGCCGCTGGCGACGAGGGCCTCGATGTTGCGGTTGGTGGCGGAGACGAAGCGGGCGCGCACGTGCCTGGGACGGCTGCCGCCCAGGGGATAGATCTCCTGGTTCTCGAGGGCGCGGAGCAGCTTGGCCTGGAGGCGTCCGGGCAGCTCGGAGATCTCGTCGAGGAAGACCGTGCCGTCGCCGGCGGTCTCGAGCAGCCCGATGCGGGCCTTGTCGGCACCGGTGAAGGCGCCCTTTTCGTGGCCGAACAGCTCGCTCTCGAGGAGCGGCTCCGGAATGGCCGCGCAGTTGATGGCCACGAAAGGCGAGGATGCGTGCACGGACAGCTCGTGAATCCGGCGCGCCCAGACGTCCTTGCCAACCCCAGTCTCCCCGATGAGGATTACCGGGAGCGAACCTTGCGCGACCAGCGCCACCAGCCTCGCCAACGGCGCCATCGGGTCGCCCTGGGTCCGCTTGGCTGGCGCGGACTCCGGCCCCTGGGCGCGGTGCTGCACCAGGAGCATCGCCGCCCCCACCTCGACCACGTCACCCTGGCACAACGCCACCCGTTGGTGCGCTGTCAGCCGTTGCGCATTCACCCGCGTGCCATTCGAGCTGCCCAGGTCCTCGATCTCGACGCCCTCCTCCTCCACGTGCAGCCGCGCGTGCGTTCGGGACACCGACCCGTGATCGATCCGAATCCCGCTGTCCTCCGCCCGCCCGATGGTCACCAAGCCAGGCGCGGTCAGGGGAACGCTCGCGCCGCCGCCGTCCCAGAACACCACGGCCAAGCGGGTCGCGCCCGCTCCGTAGGCGTAGGAGGACGTGTTCTCGTGTTCGCTCATGGGGCCGCGCTCAGTCAAGACCCGGGCCAAGCTTCTACCACGGCGAACGATGCGGGAGACCCGGGACTTGTCCGCGGCCGGCGCCGGTGGAGTTGTGCATGTTCTGCGCAACGGCCCGTGCCTGCTTGTTGGACTCGAGGGGAATCTGGTAGCCTCGCAGTGTTGTCCAGACACAGGGACGAGACGTGGACACCTCTGGCCGGCATCTTGGACGCTACGAGCTCCTGGGCACTCTGGGATGCGGCGGCATGGCCACGGTGCTGCTCGTCCGCTACTCGGGCCCCTTCGGCTTCTGGCGTCCCGCCGCGCTCAAGAAGCTCCACGAGCCCCTCGCCCGAAATCCCGCGTTTGTGTCGATGCTGCTCGACGAGGCCCGCCTCGGTGCGCACGTCCGGCACCCGCTCGTGACGGAGGTGCTCGACCTGGTGGCCGACGAGGCCGGGGTCTGCCTCGTCATGCAGTACGTGCACGGCGAATCGCTCCGAACCCTGCTCGAGACCGGCTCCGCTCCGGTCCCGGTCGCCGTCGCTTCGGCGATCGTCGCGGACGCACTCCATGGATTGCATGCGGCGCACGAGGCGCGCGGGCCCGACGGCACGATGCTCGGCATCGTTCACCGGGACGTGTCTCCCCACAACCTGCTCGTGGGGCTCGACGGCTTCACGCGCGTGACGGACTTCGGGATCGCGAAGGCGGCTTGGCGCGCGCAATCGACGGTGGACGGCCAGCTCGCAGCTCGGCTCGCGTACATGGCGCCCGAGCAGCTCGGACGCGGGTCGGTGGACCGTCGCGCGGACGTGTTCGGCGCGGCCGTGGTGCTGTGGGAGCTGCTGGCTGGCCGGCGTCTCTTCGACTCGACCGATCCCGACGCTCTCGCGGAGCGCGGGCGCAGTTGGAAGCCTCCGTCGATCGGACGCGACGATCTGCCCGACGGACTGGAGCCCGTGGTCTTGCAGGGGCTTGCCCCGGATCGATCGAAGCGCTTCGATTCCGCGCTGCAGATGGCCGAGGCGCTGGAGCGCGCGTGCCGCCCTGCGGGACGAAGCGAGATCGCGTCGTGGGTCGAGCGCACGTTGCCCGAGGGGTTCGCGCAGCGCTCCGCGCTGCTCGCCCGTGCGCAGCTCGCCGACGGCTCCGACCCCGAGTCCCTCAGCGCGTCCGGGGCGTGGAAGAGCTCCCCCGACGCGAGCACCCTGCCCACCGTCAGCCAGGAACATGAGAGGACGCCGTCGGGGCTCGGTCCCACCGCCATGGACACGCGGCGCCCCCCTCTGCGCAAACCGTCGATGATGCTCGGCGTCGCCGGCATCTCCGCCCTCGTCGCCGCGATTGCCACCCTGTCGCTCGATCACTGCCGTTCGGGCAACTCGGCTCCTTCCTTTGCCGCCGGACGCGTGACAGAGGCCCCGATGATCGTCTCTGCGTCGGCTCGCTCCCCTGAGCCTGCTGCGGTGCCCTCGTCGATGCCGGTGCCAGTGGCGTCGAGCGCCCCAGCGGCCTCCGCGATCGCGCCGAAGGATCCTGCGCCCATCACTGCGCCCCGTCCGGTGCGTGCAATCGCTGCTCCGAAGCCTGCGGTCACGTCGTCGCCCAACTGCAATCCGCCATACCGCACCGACGAATCCGGCGTGAAGGTCTACAAGGTGGAATGCTTGTGAGGCGCCGCGCGATCCCGTGGGCCTTGGCCGTCGCGCTGACGTCGATCGCGTTCGACGTGGGCGCCGAGCCGACCAAGGCGGAGTGCGTCGCAGCGCACGCGCAAGGGCAACGGCTCTCCAAAGCCGGGCGAATCCGCGAGGCCGTCATCGCCCTCGGCCAATGCGCCGTCGAGGCCTGCCCCGCAATCCTCTCCGGCGAGTGCAGCGTCTGG
>JAKLDZ010000273.1 GCA_022703255.1 Myxococcota bacterium
CGACGATCGCGTGCGGGGGCTCGACGCCGCGCGGCATGTCGTGACGGCTGCGGGCGGCAGCTTCCCCCGTTGCGGCGGTTCGAAACGCCTCGCGGCCGACTCCGGCAGGGGAGGTCAGTACTCGAGCGAGGGGGAACGCGTGATGCCGGACGATTCCACGAAGTATTGAACCGTGAGCATGACGGCGGTTGCCGAGGGGCCGACGACATAGCGTCGCGCGCTCAGGTCGATCGAGAACTGCGGGTCGATGTAGCCGATGCCCGCGTTGAGCGCGTGGCCGTCCATCCCCTGGTCCCACCGGTACCCCACGCGCAGCGGCACGTGGTCCCCGGCCAGGTACTCCACACCCCCCGTCACCCGCGCCGTCGTCCTCTGCCACGTCGTGAAATCCGCCACCGCGTTGAGCTCGACCGCGATGTCCTGCGTGCCGAGCCCCAACCCGCCGCCTACCATCGTCGGCTGGAAACCCGTCCCCGGGTTCGACAGGTTCTTGCCGTAGGCTCCGAGCCCGAAGTTCTTCGTAGGCCGAAGCGAAAATCCTGCATCGAAGGTCCAGGTGTTGACAATGGGCTGACCGGCGAGCCCGCCGGAGGCGTAACTCTGCCCGAGAGGCCCCAGCCCCTGCTGGGTGAGCTTCAGATACCGGGCCGCCACGCCGAAGGAGATTTTGTCCGAAAAGGGATAGGCGAGCACGAGGCGGAGGTCCGAGGACCTGCGCTTGACCCCGGAAGGGTCCTGGTCGGTCCAGGCGAAGCCGACGCCAGCGGCCAGGCGAGTCGTGATCGAGTCGACGGCGCCCGCGCCGTAGGTCTGGCGCGCGGCTTCGGGCCAGATCGCGGCGAGAGCGCCGACGTGGTAGACCTGGGAAGCGCCGATGGCGGCGGGGTTGCCGAAGACGCCGGAGAGCCCGTTGCCGAGGGCGGCCAGCTCCCCGCCGAAGGCGGCGGCGCGGGCGTCCTCGATCTGTCCGTAGTTGTAGCCGACCTCCGCGGGCAGCGAGCTCGGCTCGGCGTGTGCCGGACGAACGGCCAGCAGCACGTGGAGGGCGAGCAGGGCGGCGATGGGGTGGGCAGTATGGACGGAACGCATGGTTGAAGTTGGCGGCACGGGCCCGCTGGCCGGGTGCTAGCCCACCGGTTGGAAAGGGCAAAGAATTCGGCGTTCGGGGGGCCGCCGATCGGGGGGAGGGCGCGTCGAAGCGGGTCCCGGATGGATGTCGGTTCACTCTTGACTTCGGTGATCAGGAGCATTGCTGCGAAAGCCGCCCGCCCGACCCGGGGCTCCTGCGCCGAATCCTGCGCAAGTCCGTTCAGTTGGCTGCGAACGCCCGGGGCCGTCCCCCCAGGTTCCTCCCCCCAACCAACCCGTCACGTCCCGGTGACTGAGAAAAAGCCGCGCCGTTCCATGCGCTTAACAAATTCCCTCCAAATCCCCGTGGACGCCGCGCCGCAGATGGAGCTAGCTGCGTATATCTCTCGCGTCGGACACGTCAGTGTCTGACTCATCAGCCCCCGGAGAGTCAGGAAAGTGCTCAGGGGTCGAGGTGGCTCCGATGGTTCATGGCAAGAGGAAACCCAACCTGCACAGAACCGTAGGGCACCATCCAGGCGCTGGAGAATAAGGAAAGAGAGCCGAGCTCGGGGATTCACCTGCCGGCTCAACCAAGATCATGAGGTTGTCCACAGCCTGTGGATAACCTGGGGGAACGTCCGTCGTCGCGACGCTGTGTCCCCCTCGGTCGGAGTGAGACTGACGTCGCGTTTTGGAGCGTGGTGGGCGCAGATCGCATGAGTGCACAGGATATCCACAGGCTGTGGGAGATGGCTGCGGAGCGGGTCCGGCAACGGGCGCCAGCCAGCTTCGATGTGTGGTTCGCTGGTGTGCAATTCGACGGATCCCGCGACAACAAGCTCATCCTTCGTGCGCGCGATGAGTTCGTTCGCGACTTCGTCCGGGAGCACTACGAGCCGGCCGTGCTCGAGGAGCTCTCCACCTTGCTCGGCACCCCGGCGCCTGCGGTCTCCTGGGTCATCGACGCCGCTCTCGAGCGTCCCGTCAGCGCCGCCCCGGCGCCGGCCCCGAAGCCCGTGATCCCCCGCGCCCTGCAGGTGGTTCCCGCAGACCGCGCGCCGGAGTCCCGCCCCGTGCTGCGCGAGATCCTGCCCCCCTCGGGCATCAACCCCAAGAACAGCTTCGAGAACTTCGTCGTGGGACCGAGCAACCAGCTCGCCTTCGCGGCCGCCATGGCCGCCGCCGGAGGCGGGGGACGTCGCTACAACCCGCTGTTCCTGTGCGGCTCGACAGGGCTCGGCAAGACCCACCTGCTGCACGCCATCGCCCATCGCGTGCACGCCGAGCGGCCCGATGCCCGCATCGTCTACGGCTCCGCCGACAACTTCACCAACGAGTACATCGCGCACCTCACCGTGCGCCGCATGGACGAGTTCCGCGCCCGCTACCACCACTGCGACGTCCTGCTGATCGACGACGTCCAGTCCCTCGCAGGCCGCACCGGAACCCAGGAGGAGTTCTTCAACACCTTCAACGTCCTGCACGCGCTCGACAAGCAGATCGTCGTCGCCGCCGACAAGTACCCCCAGCAGCTCGGCCGCATGGAAGAGCGCCTCGTTTCCCGGTTCACCTGGGGGCTCGTCGCCGACGTCCAAACCCCCGAGCTCGAGACGCGCGTCGCGATCGTCCGCAAGAAGGCGATGCTCGAGAACATCGAGATGAGCGAGGAGCTCGCCGTGCTGCTCGCGCAGGCGGTGCAGTCCAACGTGCGCGAGCTCGAAGGCATGCTCATCCGCCTCATCGCCAAGTCATCGCTGATGCGACGCCCCCTCGATCTGGAGTTCGCGCGCATCGAGCTGGCGTCCGCCCTCCATTCGGCCCCCACGATCACCACCGTGGAGCGGATCCAGGCGGCGGTCTGCACCCACTTCCACATCCCCACCGACGACCTGCTGTCTCACGCACGCAGTCGCAGCGTCTCCCGCGCGCGCCACATCGCGATGTACCTCTGCCGGCAGCGCCTGCAGTGCTCGTTCCCCGAGATTGGACGCGCCTTCAACGGGCGTGATCACACCACCGTCATGAGCGCAGTGCGCAAGGTCGAGGCACAGCGCGAGAACGACCCCGAGCTGCGCGCTCACATCGAAGCGATCGAACGCAAGCTCGCGGGCGTGGACTGAGCCCTCGGGCCCCCCCCGGCCCCTTCTCAGCCAGCCAGGTCCTGCATCCGCTGCAGCGCGCTCTTGACGTCGCCCATCATCGCCTGATCCTCGCGGATCATCGCGTCGAGCTTCGACATGCTCGCAGCCATCAGCTCGCTCGAGTGCACCAGCGCCTTCTGCGCCTGGGCGAGCTGCGCGACCATGCTCGAGATGTTCTCGATCGCCTGACCCACCTGCCGTCCACCCCGCGCCTGATCCTGGCTCGACCGCTCGGCGTTCTGCGTGATCGAACGCATCTTCTCCGCGCTCTTCATGATGAGCTCGGAGCCGCGCGCCTGCTGGCCCGTGGCTGCCGCGATCTGCTGCACCGTCTCCGCGATGCGCCCGATCGCGTCCGTCACCTGCTTCGACCCCTTCGCCTGCTCCACCGTGGCCCGCGCGATCGCCCGCACCATGTTCGTGGACTTCTGCGAACTCTCGAGGATCTTCTTGAGCGCCCGCTCCGCGTCGTTCGACACCTCCACGCCGCGGTCCACGTTCTTCGCTCCGCGTTCCACGGCCGAGATGGCGTTCTTGGACTCGTTCTGGATCGTCTTGGTGAGCTCCCCGATCTCCTTGGTGGACGCCCCTGCGCGCTCCGCCAGGTCCTTGATCTCGTCGGCGACCACGGCGAACCCCTTGCCGTGCTCCCCGGCCTGCGCTGCGATGATCGCCGCGTTCAGCGCCAGCAGGTTCGTCTGCTCCGAGACGTCGTCGATCACGTTCAGGATCTGCCCGATCTGCTCGATGCTGGATCCCAGATTCGAGATGACCGCCACGGCCTCCTGCGTGGACTCCTTGATGCGATAGATCTCCCCGATGGTCTTGAGGATCGCCTCCGCCCCGCGCTCGGCGTCCTGGGCCACTTCCTCGCTCAGCCTCGCGGTCTCGTTGGCGTTCGACTGCACCTGGTCGATCGAGATGTCCATCTCGTTCATCGAGGAGCTCGTCTCCTCGGCCGTGAGCGACAACGCGTCCACGTTCTTGGCGACCTCGCGGATCGAGTAGGCCATCTCCTCGATCGACGACGCGGTCTCGCGCACGCTGCCGGCCAGGTCGACGATGCTCTCGGCCACTTCTTCGTTGGTCGAGGTCATCGACAAGATGCTGGACGCGGATTCCTCGGCGCTGGTGGTGAGCATCTCGGCGTGCTGGCCGATGGCCTTGATCGATCCGGTCAGCTCCTTGAGGGACTCGTCGGTCTCCACGGAGATGCGGACGCGACGCGCGGCGCTCTGGTCGAGTCGAGTGAGGTGATCATGCGCGGTGTTCGCAGCCGCGCGAACCGCAGGGAGCTTGGTGCCTTCGGTTTCGCGCGCACGGACGAGCGCGTCGGCGAGCCTCCCGACCTGGTCGAAGGCTCTGCGCGCTTCGGGAGGTGCCGACGCCGGCGCCTCGGTGCGCCGTCCGTCTGCCGCATCGCGCAGCGCTCGCTCGAGCTCGCCGAACACGCTGACCAGCCCGTCCTGCTCCTGCTGCTCTTCGCGGACCCGATCGGCCAGTCCGCGCATTTCCTCGTACGCACGCGCCAGCTCCGGAGGGGCGCCCGACGGGAGCGCGGGCCGGTCCCCTCGCGAAGCTCGCGAGATCGCGTCGGGCAACTCCGACAGGCCCCGGGCGCCGTGCCCCGAACCTCCGAACAGCACACCCGCCGCTCCGGCGAACCCGACCGCGAGCAGGTAGGTGGCGGCGTCTTTCACGACCCAGCCCAGCAGGAAGGCCAGGCCCACGACGAATAGGACGGCAGCGAGTTGGCGTGTGGAGAACGTCATGTTGGTATCGGGGGAAGGAGCAAACCTCGATCGACGAGCCTAGGAGGTCGGGAGGCCTTGGGGCAACGGAATGGTGCATTCCGTGGTATTTCGGCCCGGCGACGCCCTTCTGGGCGCGGCGGTGCGCGTCATCGGAGGGGGAGCCCCGCCTCGCGGGCGGATCGCGGACCTCAGTTCGACGGCTTCGCAGCCGGCGGAGGCGCGGCAGGCCCCGTCGTCGATGTCGCTCCGGAGGCCGGAGGGGCGAGGTCCGGGGTGGACGCGGCTTCATGCGAAGAGGCTGGATGCTGCGGGACCGGGGGCTGGCTTCCCGGTGCCCTGCCGCCTGTCGTGACCACGCAGCCGACGGCGAACGCGGCGCCCAAGATGAACGCGGCTAGTATCCTGGTTCTCATTCGGTTCTCCTCCACTCACTGCCGTCCTGAAGACTGGGTTCCACAGAGGCCCTTCCGAGCCCATGGCCGCCGTCGCGGCGGCGCTTCGGGTCAGGCCCGCCGCACCGGCGCAACGTGCACGGCGAGCGCCTTCATGTGGGGTTCCGCACCGGGCATCACGGGGAAATCCGGCGCTGCCGGGAGCTCATGCGCGCGCTCGATCGTGCGGCCTGCGCGCGCCGCGGCCTCCTGCATGGCGCCGCGGAGTCTCGCCATCCGGAGCGATCGGTTGTTCGTGCACGCAAGGATCACCCCACCGGACTCGGACAGCACGCCCATGCAGTGCTCCGCGATCCCCGGCAGGTCCTCGGCGACGACGAAGCGCGAACGGTGGGTCGTGGAGAACGACGGTGGATCGAGGACCACCACGTCGAATCGCCTGCCCGATCGTCTCGCCGCAGGCAACCAGGTGGACACGTCGTCATTCACCAGCACATGTCGGTCCAGCGAGATGCCGTTGACCTCGAGATTGCGGCGTCCGAGCTCCAGCACCCGAGCCGACGCGTCGACGCTCACACTCGAGACCGCGCCGGCGCGAGCCGCTGCGACGGTGAAGGAGCAGGTGTAGGCGAAGAGGTTGAGGATCGAGCGCCCCTGGCAGCGTTCCGCGATCCAGCGACGGTTCTCTCGCTGGTCGAGGAACAGGCCCGTGGACAAGCCGTCGCCCGGCCGCATGACGAAGCGGCATCCTCCCTCGTCGACGATCAGTTCCGCGGGACCGTCTGCGCCGCGGACGGCAGCGGCTGGCGCGATGTCGGGGCGTCGGGAGTCCACGATTCTGGAGGCGTGGCGGGGGCGGACCTTCAAGTACACACCCTTGAAGCCGAGGGAATCGGCTGCATCGAGGGCACGACGACGCGCTTCGTCGTCGAACTGCTCGCCGAGCCAGACCACCAGATAGTCCTGGATGCGATCCAGGTCGAAGCCCGGAATGCCCTCTCCCTCGCCGTGAAAGAGGCGGAAAGCTTCCACGCCGCGACGGGCCAGCGGGTAGCGTGACGCAGCGGATTCGAGCAGCATCGCGCGAAGCCGATCGAACGGCGGCATCGTGTCGGGCCCGGGACACGACAGCCACCAATCGAGCGACGCGGGCAAGGCCGCCTCCACGCACAGCGTCGAACCGTCGGGGTGCTTCAGCTCGATCCGCGAGGCGTGCAACATCAGGCGCGGAGCGACGGGGCCACGCAATGCAGCGTCTCCCGCGACGGGCATCCGAAGCGCGGACAGGGCAGCGCGGACATGACGGGCGCTGCCGCCGTCGGTCGTGACCGCAAGCAGGTGACGCGCAGCGTTCGAGCGCAGGAGCGTCCACTGGATGGTCTGGGAGAATGATCCATTGCGTGCGCTCGACGGCAGGATCGAGCCGTTCTTGCCGCGGGCCAGGGACACGCGCGCGGTGCCGCGCGGCTTGGGGGGATCGCCTTCGATGAGTGCGGACCACACGCAACGGTTGGAGCGGTTCTTCGCAGCCGCGGCCAGCGCGGGGTTGGCAAGCGGCCGGCGCGAGAGGGCGATCGCGCCGGACACGTCCCGGTCGATGTACTCGTGCACGGCCAGGTAGGGATCGTCAAGGCCTCTGACGTCACGCAGGTGTTCGCGGAGCCTGGCGACGAGATCCCCTCCCTCCGCCTCGGGGGACTGGAGGGACACCCCAGCCGGCTTGTCCACCACGATCACGTCGTCGTCGTGGTGGAGAATCCTCGCGTCGTCGAAGGGCGAGAAGGGGCTCGAGGGGAACGTCATGGCGGGCAGTACGGTCAGGACTTGCCGCCGTCCTTGTCATCCCCCGGTCCCACCTCGTCGGCGAGGAACGTGAGGATCACCTCGTCGAGGGACTTGTCGCTGATCATGTCCTCACCGAAGACGTTGCCGCCTTCGGAGGGACGAGCGGAAGCGAAGATGGCAGCGGGGCGCGAAGCGACATAGCGCCCTGCGGCAGGGTCGGGGCGCGTGGGAGTGGGGGCGGGAGCGTTGGCCGACGAGGCGGCAGGCGCGGGGGGAGGCGGTTCGGCGGGGGTGGCCGTGGCGGTCGTGGGCGCGACGGCAGCGGACCATGCCTTCGCGGCGGCCGGGTCGGCGCGCACGGAGAGGGCGGGCTGGGCATCTTCGGAAGGAGGCTCCGGGGCGCCTGGGGCAGGCTTGGGTTCCGCCGCGGGCGGGGATGGGGCCGCGATCGCAGACCGGGATGCCGGTGCGGCGCCCTCGTCGAGCAGCCCGTCGTAGGTACCGTCGCGCAACGCCATGAACATGGCCTTGTGCTGGTCCTTCATCATCGTCCGGACACGTTCGGTGAGGTTCGGCTCGCTCAAGTGCTCGGCGTAACTGGCCTTGGTGCTCTTGAGGATCCGCCCGCCATCGGCGAACAAGTGCGTGATGATGTGCGGGTGCTTGACTCCAGAGTCCTCCGTTTGGATGTGGAAGACCTTGCCCTTGTGGCGGACATTGGTGTTGAAGCCGAGCACAGGGGATATGTTCTTCACGTCGCAGCGGGCTCCGACTCGAGGATTTGGATCGACGAAGACTAGCACATTCCCCGGGGATTCGGCACGGCAAGACGCGGAG
>JAKLDZ010000274.1 GCA_022703255.1 Myxococcota bacterium
GCACGATCGTATCCTCCACGGGTGCCTGCGAGAACCCGCCTCAATCTGTTGCTCCCCTGCCTGCTGCTGACCGCTTGTACCCAGGTCCTCGGCTACGGCGACATCACCTTCGGAGAAGGCGCTGGACCGGTGGACGGGAGCGTGTTGCCCGATTCGTCCCAGGGCGGCTCCGACGCTCAGGCGCCCGACAGCTCGCTCGACGGTGCGTCGGACGGCGCCGCGGGAGCCGGAGGGTCGATGCCCGACGGAAGCGCGGACGGTGCAGAGGACGGGAGCGTTGCGGAAGGCGGGGAGACCGACGGCGGGGACACGGATGGTGCGGGAGGTGGGGACGGCGCGGTCGGGGACGATTCGGGAACGGGTGGTGGTGGGGCCGCGGGCAGCTCGGGCGCTGGAGGTGCCGCGGGATCGAGCGGGAGCGCGGGGTCCGGAGGCGGTGCGCCGCTGACGTGCAACGACGCGGTCTGCGGTGCGGGCGAGGACTGCTACAACTGCGCGGCGGACTGCCCGTGCGGGGCCAACACCTACTGCACCTTTGCCAGCCCTCCCGGGGCATGGGTCTGCAAGTAGCCACGCCACCCGCGCGCGCGTGCTAGCTTTCCGCCGATGATTCGTGTCGCCGCTGTCGATGACCACGCCATTGTGCGCGCCGGGGTCCGCGCGCTGCTCGCGGCCGAGCCCGACATGGAGCTGGTCGCCGAGGCGGGCAACGCCGACGACGCCCTCGCCCTCGCTGCGAAGCAGAACATCGACGTCTTCCTGTTGGATCTCGCGATGCCGGGGACCGATGGCGTGACGACCCTCGGCAAGCTGCGGGCGACTGCGCCGGGAGCGCGCATTCTGGTGCTGTCGATGCACGCCACCCCGGAGTTCGTGCGCCCCGCGCTGCGGGCGGGCGCCCATGGCTACGTGGTCAAGGGGAGCGGGCTCGACGATCTCGTCACGGCGATCCGCGCGGTGTGTGCGGGCGAGCGGTTCCTCGACCCGGCGGCGCAGGCTGCGCTCGACGAGCTTTCCGATCTGGATCCGCGCAACGCGGCCCTCGACGAGCTCGATCGGTTGACGCCGCGGGAGCGCGAGGTGTTGCGGCTCATCGCGCTGGGCCACACGAACCGATCGATCGGGACCGTCCTGGGGTTGTCTCCGAAGACGGTGGACGCGCACCGGAGCAACCTGATGCGGAAGCTGGGCCTGCACGATGCGCAGGCGCTCACGCGGTTCGCGCTGCGTCGCGGGCTGGTGGATGGGTGAGGGTCAGGCGCGCAGGAAGGCTTCGATGAGAGTGTGCCCCGGATCGACGGGAGCACCGACGGAGCGAGCGAGCGCCTCGGTGAATCCGAATCCGGAGCCGGGACCGACGCCCGTGCCTGCGTAGGCGAAAGGCGGCGGCTTCGAGCAGTGCGCCTTGGTGGCCACCGGCGTGGGGTGGTCCGGCGCGATCAGGATGCGCCACGGCTCTCCGCTCGCTTTCAGCGCCTCGAGCACCGGCTTGACCACCGCCTCGTCGATGCGCTCGAGCGACTCGGTCTTCTCCTTCGCAAGCCCCTGGTGCCCCGACTCGTCCGGCGCCTCCACGTGCACCACCACCAGATCATGCGTCGCGAGGGCATCCACCGCAGCCTTGCCCTTCCCCTCGTAGTTCGTGTCGATGTAGCCCGTGGCGCCCGGCACCTCGATGAGCTCCATGCCCATGCCCACCGCGATCCCACGGATGATGTCCACCGCGGTGATCGTCACGCCGCGCAAGCCGAAGCGCTGCTGCAGGCTCTCGAGCTGCACTGGACGCCCCTGTCCCCACAGCCAGATGTGCGTCGCCCAGTCCTCTCCGCGCGCGCGACGCCGCACGTTCACCGGATGATCGGCGAGCAGCTCGTGGCCGCGCTCCATGATCGCCATCGCGCGCTCCGCCCCTTCGCCCTTCGGCCACCATGGGTCCACCTTCTGGTCGGCGATGTCGTGCGGGGGCTTGCAGGTGATCTTCGTGTCCGACGCATTCGACAGCAGCATCAGGTTTCGATAGGAGACTCCGGGGTGAAACGCGCAGGTCTCGCCCGGGAAGCTCAGCTCCCGCAGCGACGCGATGAGCGCGTCGGCATCCGGCTGCGAGATGTGCCCCGCCGTGAAGTCCTTCATCCGACCGTCCGCGATCGTCACGAAGTTGCAGCGGAAAATGAGCTGATCGGGGGTGGCCGTCAGCTTGCGCGCCGTGGCTTCGATCGGCGCGCGCCCTGAGTAGTACTTGCGCGGGTCGTACCCCATCAGCGTGAGCGTCCCCACGTCGGTTCCCGGCGTGTAGCCGTCGGGAATGGTCACGATCGTGCCGAGGCGCCCTTCCCGTGCAATGGAATCCATCACGGGAATGCGCGCGGCCTCCAGCGGGGTCTTGCCGCCAAGCTGAGGCAACGGTTCGTCGGCGGCGCCGTCGGGCAGGATGATCGCGTACTTCATGGTTCCGGCAATCCTAGCCTCCGAAGCCCCCTTCGACCACACTCTTCGAGCCGCCCCGCCCCAGCCTTGCCGCGGCGAACCACGAGCCCCTCCGCTCAGCGAAACAGCTTCTTGGCCCCCTCCCGCACGCCCCTCGACGACACCCCCGTCCCGATACCGGCCATGATCCCCACGAAGCCCTCGTTGCGCTGGCTCGTGAACCGCAGATCGTATTCCGCAAACGCCGACAGCACCAGCGGCGACAGGTAGATCCCCACCTCGCCGTACGGGCTGAACATCCCGTACGCGAAGCTGCCGTCGACCTGCTCGAACTGCAGCAGGTTGACTCCGCCGCGAGCATAGGGGGCGATCCCGGAGCCACCAAGCAGATACGCATGTGGGCTCAGGGATATCTGCTTCACCTCCGAGGTGAGCTTGCTGCGAATCGCCAGCCCCGGCCCGGCGACCTCCGCCCCCCGCGTGTCGCCCAGGTTGCCCCCGGCCGAGGCGTTGAGTGCGAATCCCTGTCGTCCGCTTTCGAATCGCGTGGACGACGTGTACCCGCCCTGCAGATCCATGAGCATGGAAAAGCAGCCCTGTGCGCCAAGGGCGAGGGCGAGCGTGACGAGCGATGCGACGCGTCGGACCATGATTGCCAAGCCTATCAGAGCCTGGACAAGCGTGGGGGCGATGCGTCGGTACGCGCAAGAGACACGGAACGGCCGGTGGCCCACGACGGGGCACCCGTCGCAATGCGCGGCGCCGTGGAGCGTGGTCGCATGTTCTCGGCCGCCCGGCGTGCCCCCGCCGACCATGCACTGCAGTCCAGTGCTGCACTCGCCGCCCGAGCCGCAGTGCGTCCGGTTCTCGGCTCCCACACACCTGCAGTCGCAGCATCCTGTCGTGCTGGTCTTCGGCCCCCCAATGCAGGAGTCGTTGGCCCCCGAGGCCCCCGTCGGACACACTGCTCGACCGGCGCCCCCATGACCCTCCCGTGGAGAATCGCGAGACGAATGCTCCGCATTGCGAAGCGTGTGATGTTTGCGACCTTCGTGGGTGGGCTGGCGCTGTCCCCGATTCCGGTCATCGCGCTGCAGGCGAAGGCCAGGCGGTGCCGGGAATCGGAGGTCGCGGGGGACGTGGCAAAGAGGCGGTGAAGGGTCCTACGCCCCGATCACCGTGATCTTCTTCATCATCACCGGCGTGATCGGACGATCCCCTGCGCTCGTGGGCGTCCGCTCGATCTTCTGCACCACGTCCATCCCCGAGATCACCTTGCCGAAGACCGGGTGCTTCGACGGTCCGGGCGTGAACCAGTCGAGGTAGTGGTTGTGCACGGTGTTGATGAAGAACTGGCAGGAGCCGCTGTTCGGCCTGCCGGTGTTCGCCATCGACAGCGTCCCCGGCTCGTTCGACAGCTTCGCATCCGCAGGGTGCTCGTCCTGCAGGTTGCCCTTGGGGCTGTCCCCGGTGCCCGCCCGCGGACTGTTCGGATCCCGACTGAACGGGCAGCCGAACTGCACCATGAAGTTCTTGATCACACGGTGGAAGTGCAGACCGTCGTAGAAGCCGCTCTTCGCCAACTCGATGAAGTTGCCGGCCGTGATCGGCATCTTGTCGACGAACAGCTCGATGGTGAAGGTTCCGAGGGAGGTTTCGCAGGTAGCCGTGGGGTTTGCCATGGCCGCGGATGCTAGTACCGCATCCGTGACCTTGACTAGGGGTCTTTGCGCTGGCCCCCTGCGGCGCGCCGATCTACCGTCCCGCCCCATGGGATCGGCCAACGTCCACAAGCTCGATCGCATCTTCAAGCCGCAGCGCATCGCCCTGGTCGGCGTGACGCCCAACCCCAAGTCCGTCGGCGGGACCGTCCTGAAGAACCTGGTCGGCGCGGGCTTCGACGGTGTCGTCTATCCCGTGAACAGCCAGTTCGAGGCCGTGCTCGGAATCCAGTGCTTCCCCAACGTGGCGAGCCTGCCGCGCACCCCCGACCTCGCCGTGATCTGCGCCGGCGCCCAGCAGGTCCCGGGCCTCGTGCGCGAGTGCGGCGAAGCCGGCATCCTCGGCATCGTCATCATCTCCGCCGGCTTCAAGGAGGCCGGCGAAGAGGGACGCGCCCTCGAGGCCCAGATCCTCGCCGAGAAGAAGCGCTTCGACGGCATGCGGATCATCGGCCCCAACTGCCTCGGCTTCCTCGTACCCCACCTGCACATCAACGCCTCCTTCGCCAACGCCATGCCGAAGGCAGGCCACGTCGCCTTCATCTCCCAGTCCGGCGCCCTGTGCACCTCCGTCCTCGACTGGGCCCTCGAGGAAAACATCGGCTTCTCCCACTTCGTCTCCGTCGGCAACATGCTCGACGTCGACTTCGGTGATCTCATCGACTACCTCGGCGAGGACGAGAAGACCGAATCGGTCATCCTGTACGTCGAGTCCCTCGCCGATGCGCGCAGATTCATGACCGCGGCCCGAGGCTTCGCTCGCACCAAACCGATCGTCGCCTACAAGGCCGGTCGCTTCGCCGAGTCCGCTCGTGCCGCCGCCTCTCACACCGGCGCCATGGCCGCCGAGGACGCCGTCTACGAAGCCGCCTTCCAGCGCGCCGGCATCGCACGCGTCTTCGAGATCGGCGAGATCTTCGACTGCGCAGAGCTCATCGCCCGCCACAAGGTGCCCGACGGCCCCCGCCTCGGAATCGTCACCAACGCTGGTGGCCCGGGTGTGATGGCCACCGACGCCCTCATCGCCTGCCGCGGTCAGCTCGCCGAGCTCGCTCCCGAGACCGTCCAGAAGCTCGACGAGTACCTCCCGCCGATGTGGTCGCACGGCAACCCGGTCGACGTGCTCGGCGATGCCCGCCCCAAGCGGTTCGCCACCGCGGCCAGCTACGTGCTGGCGGATCCCAATGTGGACGCGGTGCTCGTGATCCTCACGCCGCAGGCGATGACCGATCCCACGGCCACAGCCAAGGCGATCGGCGAGATGGCGAAGGAAGCCCGCAAGCCGGTGCTGGCCGCGTGGCTCGGAGGGCGTGGCGTGCGCGACGGCATCCACCTGCTCAACCAGGCCGGTGTCGCCACCTACGGCACTCCCGAGCAGGCCGTCCGCGCCTTCATGACGCTCGTGGACTACGCTCGCAACCTGGAGATCCTCTACGAGACTCCCCGGGATATCCCCGTCACCTTCCCCCTCGATCGCATCAACCTGCGCCAGCGCTTCGAGTCCGTTCTCGCCTCCTCCGGCGACATCCTCTCCGAGGACCTGTCCAAGACCCTCCTCGATGCCTACGGAATCCCGGTCACTCGCCCCGTCGTGGCCACCTCCGCCGAAGAGGCAATCCAAGCCGCCCGCTCCCTCGGCTTCCCCGTCGTCCTCAAAATCCACTCCCCCGATATCACCCACAAGACCGATGTCGGCGGCGTGCTGCTCGATCTGCAGGACGACCACGCCGTGCGCACCGGCTTCGAGCGCATCATGGCCTCCGCCGCCGAAAAGCGCCCCGATGCCCGCCTCGTCGGCGTCACCGTCCAGCCCATGGTCTCCACCTCCTCCGGCACCGAAATGATCCTCGGCATGAAACGCGACCCCACCTTCGGGTCCGTCATCATGGTCGGCCTCGGTGGCGTCTCCGCCGAGGTGTTCAAGGACCGCGCCCTCGGCTTCCCTCCCCTGAGCGAGCGCCTCGCCCGGCGCATGCTCGAATCCCTCCGCTCCTTCAAGCTCCTGCAGGGCTATCGCGGACGCCCCGGCGCCGACCTCGACAAGCTCATCGAGGTCATGATGCGCTTCTCCTACCTCGTCTCCGACTACCCCGAAATCGTCGAGCTCGACGTCAATCCCCTCCTCGTCACCCATGACCGCGTCGTCGCCCTCGATGCCCGTGTCGTGGTGGATCGCAGCCGCCTCGGCCCCCCTGATCGCGCCTGGTCCCACCTCGCGCTGCATCCCTATCCGGAGAAGTACGTGCGCACCGCGTCGCTCAAGGACGGCTCGCAGATCGTTCTGCGCCCGATCAAGCCCGAAGACGAGCCGATGTGGACCGAAATGCTGGGGAGTTGCTCGCGCGAGACCATCTACTCCCGATTCCGCTACATGTTCCAGTGGTCGATGCACTCGGTGGCAACCCGGTACTGCTTCATCGACTACGATCGCGAGGTCGCGATCGTGGCGGAGCTGGAGAAGGAAGGGACGCGCAGGCTGATCGGCGTGGGACGGCTGGTGGCCGATCCCGATCACGAGTCCGTGGAGTACGCCGTGCTGGTCTGCGATGCCTGGCAGAACCAGGGACTCGGCGCGGTGCTCACGGACTACTGCCTCGAGATCGCGCGGGAGTGGGGACTCAAGAAGATGGTCGCCCAGACCACCACCGACAACCAGCGAATGCTCGCCCTGTTCCAGAAACGCGGCTGCGAGATCGAGGTCGATACCGACGGTTACATGGTCGATGTCAGCAAAGCCCTGTGAGGGACTGCAGCGCAGCGAGCGCAGGAGCGCTGCGGTCCTTCAGCGGGGCGGAATCGAAGGACGCATGGCCATGGCGAGCGTGCGCACGGCTCGCATCTTCATCGACGCGAGGCGGTCGTCCTCGGCTTTGAGACGCTCCAGGGCATAAGCCTTCGAGGGCATTCCAAGCTGCCAGGCGGCCCGTATTCCCAATGACGGGAGCATCCCCACCAGCTCGTCCCATGCCACGCGCGTCGTGGTGGTCGCCCGCAGATTCGCGCGCAGCTCCTCCACCTGCGTCAGCCTTCGAACGCCTCCCACTGCGGTCCACAGCTCTCGCTTCGGCGCGCGCATCGGCAACGATGCGAGGAAGTCCTCGTGCTCCAGCCACACGTGGGCCCGGGCGCCAAGCCGCGGATCGTGCGCCACGCACGCGTTGCTCGACACCAGCAGATTGCCCTGCGCCGCAAGGACCTCCGCCTGCAGCCCTCCGAGATGCGCGATCGGCACCGACAGCACCACCAGCGTCGGAGCCTCGGCCACCACCACCACTGCGTCCCATCGCGCCGCCATCGGCTCGAGCTGCCCCCACGGGATCCCGTCCACCACGGCCATGCGGAGCCCGAGCTCATCCGATGCCCTCTGCAGCGCTCTCGCCCACCGCCACGCAACCCGCACCGCGTCCTCGAGCTCCAGCACGCCCGCCACGCAGTACGCTGCGCACTCCCCCATGCTCTCGCCCGCGACCGCACCCGGCTCCCCTTGCGTGCGCACGAACCCCTCCGCAAGGCAGCTCCCAACCACCGCCTGCGCCGCCATGCTCAGCGGAAAGTCCCCGACCCATTCCCACCCTGCTTCCGTCGCGACCCGCTTGATCTGCCCCTCCCCCGCGAGCAGCCCCCGCAACGCTCCGTCGGCGACTCCCTCGCCCACCAGCGCTTCGTTTGCCCGATCGATCCACGGCGCAAAAGCATCCGCGCGGTCCAGATCCTCGGCCATCCCGGGCCAGAGCGCGCCGCCCGTGGGGAACAGCAGCGCGATCTGCCTGGCAGTCAGCGGGGGCGCAGGACGCGCCAGTCGGGTCATCTCATCGTGCACGACCGGGTT
>JAKLDZ010000275.1 GCA_022703255.1 Myxococcota bacterium
GGGGGGGGGGGGGCAACAGGGGGGTGGGGGGGAGGGGGAGGGGGGGGGGGGCCGGGGGGGAGGCGGGGTGTGCAGGAACCGGGGAGCGGGCACGGATCGGGGCGAGGGCGCGATTGGGCTCGCCCTTGCGGCCGGTTGTGGTCCATATTGCGCCCCGCTCCGGCGGCATGAAGCCGCTTGACCTCCGTTCACCTCCCGTTCATAAGCCGCGGGCCCCAATGAACTTCCGAGCCATCAAGGGCATGAACGACATCCTGCCCGGCGAGATCGAACGCTGGCAGGCTTTCGAACGTGCTTTCCGGGACACCGTCGAGCTGTTCGGCTACCGCGAGGCGCGCACGCCCATTGTCGAGCCCACCTCGCTGTTCGTACGCTCCATCGGCGAAGCCACCGACATCGTCGAGAAGGAGATGTACTCCTTCGAGCGTCACGACGACGCGTTGACGCTGCGTCCCGAGGGGACCGCGGGCGTGATCCGTGCGTTCGTGGAGCACCACATCGATCAGAAGGAGCCGGTGACGCGCTGGTACTACCTGGGGCCGATGTTCCGGGGAGAGCGGCCTGCGCGCGGACGCTATCGCCAGTTCTACCAGGTGGGGTGCGAGCTCATCGGCGACGCGGGTCCGGCGAGCGACGCGGAGATGATCGACATGGTGGTGCGCTTCTTCGAGCGCATCGGGATCGGTCAGCTCGAGGTGGTGGTGAACTCGCTGGGGGGACCGTCGACGCGGCCGCGGTATCGGCAGGCGTTGGTGGAGCATCTGACGCCGCGGGCAGAGAAGCTGAGCGAGGATTCGCAGCGGCGGTTGAAGACGAACCCGCTGCGCATTCTGGATTCGAAGGATCCGCGCGACATCGAGGCGATGCAGGGAGCGCCGAGCGTGATCGACGTCCTGGAGGGCGACGATCTGGAGCACTGGCACGGGTTGCTGCGGCATCTGGAGCACCTGGGCACGCCCTTCCGGCCGGACCCGTTGCTGGTGCGCGGGTTGGACTACTATCGTCGGACGCTGTTCGAGATCCGGACCTCTGCGGGCCAGGTGGGTGCGCAGAACGCGATTGGAGGCGGTGGGCGCTACGACGGGTTGGTGGCCGAGTTGGGCGGACCGGACCTGCCGTCGATCGGCTTCGCCCTCGGGATCGAGCGCATCCTGCTCGCCATGAGCGAGGCGCCTGCGGCGCGCAAGCCGGTGTGCTTCGTGGCGCCCATCGGACAGAGGGCGTCGATGGAGGCCCTGGTGCTGGCGCGCGAGCTGCGCGAGCGAGGGATCGTGGTCGACGTGGACACGCGCGGAGCGTCGCTGCGGGCGATGCTGCGTCGGGCCAACGGGTTGTCGGCGCCGGTGTGTCTGGTGTTGGGCGACGCGGAGGTGGAGTCCGGGCAGGTCCAGCTGAAGGACCTGGAAGGCCATGGGCAGAGCACGTTGCCGCGCGCGGAGATCGTGGCGCAGGTGGTGGCCCGGCTTCAGGGTGCGGGAGGGACCGCGGGTTGAGGCCGAGGTCGCTCGTCGCCATCGTCGCCGTGACGTTCGCCACCGGGTTGGTGTCGACGATCGCGCAGGCGCAGTTCGGTCCGATGATGGGGCCGGGGACGCCGACCCCGCCGCAGCAGACGGCGCAGCCGAAGGTGGATCCGAAGGCGCCGCAGACGCATGCGGCCTCGGGTGGGGAGGAGGTCAGCTCGCTGCCTTCGACGGAGGTGTCGCTCCCCGACGATCCGCTCGCGACGTCGCCGGCGGTGAAGAAGCGCATCGGGAGCGACGCGTCGCAGACGCTGCCGCCGGGAGTGCAGCAGCGGACCACGCGCAAGTTCTATGGTCTCTGGTACGAGGAGCAGAGTCCCCAGTACCGTTTCCGCACGCTGTTCCCGTTGTGGTTCCAGCGCGACGTCCCCGGGGACACGTCGAGCCTGTTCAGCCCGCTGTACTACCGTCAGCGCGGCACCAAGAGCGCGACGGACGTAGTGTTCCCGGCGTACTGGGATGTGCGAGACGGGGCGAGCCGGACGCGTGTGGTGGGGCCGGTGGCGTGGCGCAGGACGCCGGAGGCGAGCGACAACTGGGTGGCGCCGCTGGTGTTTCAGGGGTCGCGCACGGACGGCAGCGGGTACTTGCACATCCCGCCGCTGCTGGCGTTCACGAAGCACGGGCCGACGAGCGGGTTCAACCTGGTGGGGCCGGCGTTCTGCAGTTGGAAGGGCGGCTCGACGTGTTCGCTGCGCACGGCGGAGGACATCGACTTCGGGATCGCTCCTTTGTACTTCTACGGGCGCAACGAGCGTTCGGAGTACGAGGTGATCCCTCCGCTGCTGCACTACTACAGCTACGAGGACATCGGCGAGAAGTCGCTCAACATCTGGGGCCCGCTGATGTGGAAGCACACGCGGGAGCGCGACGCGTTCCACGTGTTGCCGTTCTTCTGGCACCTGTGGGGGCGCGACGAGGACCACGTCACGCTGTTCCCGTTCTTCCACGTGGGTCACAAGGGCAAGGAGAACCTGCTGGTCAACCCGTTGTTCGTGAACGCGACGGGGAAGAACGGCGAGAAGACCTTTGCGACGTGGGGCTACGCGCGCTACCGGGGCCGCACGGAGCTCGACATGATCACGCCGTTGTACTGGGCGTGGCGCGATCCGGATGCGGGCAAGGACTCCAAGCTGCTCCTGCCGGTGCTGTACATGTCGAAGAGCCCGCGCGAGAACAACTTCGCGCTGTTCCCGTTCTACGGGCACTTCGATCGGTTCGGGATCAGCAAGACGACGTGGGTGACGCCGTTCGTGCAGCACACGCACAGCCTGACGGGGTGGGAGACGAACATCCACCCGCTGGTGTATCTCGGCCGCAACCAGCGGGTGAGCCACACGGTGGTGGCGCCGTTCTTCTTCGACTTCGCGTCGCCGAACTCGCGCACCACGGTGGGGTTCCCGTTGTACTGGCGATTCGACGACGGGACGTCGGTGACGCAGTTGCTGGGCAACACGTACTACCACGAGCGCAAGCTCAAGCAGGGGCTGGACTGGGAGTTCCACTTCTTCCCGGCGTTTTCGTACGGGGAGACACCGGACGGCCACTGGTGGAAGGTGCTGTACGGGCTGGCGGGCTACACGCGCAAGGGCACGATGACGAAGATGTACGCCGGCTGGATCCCGTTCACGCTGAGCGAGGGGCGGAGCTTCTGAGCCGGGCGCGCGGGGCGGCAAGGGTTGACGCCGGGGCGTGCGCGGCGCGATAAGCCCAAGCTGCATGGCCGAGCCCAACAGAGAGCGCCAGCGCCTGAGGAAGAAGGCTCGCACCGGGGTCTACGCCGCGTTCATCCTCGGCTACCTGATCCTCGTCGCGGTCCTGCTCGTGCAGGTCACCGGTCAGGCGATCGCGGAGTCGTGGTCGGACGACGGCACGGTGCGGTGCGAGCAGGGGCTGGGCGAGCTGATGACCGCCGTGGAGCGGGCGCGCGCCGCGTCGTGCAAGACCGAAATGAGCGAGGAGCGAGCCGTGGAGGCCTTTCGCGCCGAGCTGATGCCGGAGTGGTCCCGAGTGGGGACCATCCGGCGGGCGTGCGAAGGGGATCGGGCGCGGCTCGAAACCCTCGACGCTGTCCAATACCTTCGCTATGCCGAAGAGAACACGGTTCGCAGGGAGTCCTCGGAGCTCGCCTCCCTCCGTCGGAAGGCTCGCGAGCTCATCGAGCGCAACCAGCACGGCGACCCGCGGTGACCCCGGGCCGCCACCCACCAACTTCCCCGCAGAGGTTCCATGACAGACCTTCCGCCCGATGAGGGCCAGCCCCAGCCGGAGCAGCAGCTTCCTTCCTTCGACGAGATGCCCCTGACGAGCGACGTGAAGCAGTCGCTGGCGGACATGGGGTACACGCACCCGACGCCGGTGCAGCACGCGATTTTCGACCCGGCGGTGCGCGGAAGCGACCTGGTCGTGCAGGCCCGCACGGGCACGGGCAAGACCGCGGCTTTCGGTCTGCCGCTCATCGATCAGATGATCAAGCGCAGCCTCGCGGCGGCCCAGGCGCTCATCCTCGCCCCGACGCGCGAGCTGGCCCTTCAGGTCTCCCGAGAGCTCACGCGCATCGGCGAGCGCCGCGGCGTCAAGAACGCCGCCGTCTACGGCGGCGCCCCGATGCAGCGTCAGATCGACGCCATCCGCGACGGCGCCCATGTCGTCGTCGGCACGCCCGGCCGCGTGCTCGACCACCTCAAGCGCGGCACTCTCGACGCGCGCAACATCCGGGTGCTGGTGCTCGACGAGTCCGACGAGATGCTCTCCATGGGCTTCGAGCGCGAGCTGAGCGCCATCCTCGAGTTCCTGCCTGCGGAGCGTCAGACTCTGCTGTTCTCCGCCACGCTCCCGCCCGACATCGTGCGTATCGCGCGCGACCGTCTTCGCGAGCCGCAGTTCATCACCCTCTCCGGCGATCACATCGGCGCCCTCGACGTCACGCACTTCGTGTACTTCGTCCGCGAGGACAAGATCGGCACGTTCCTGCGCATCCTCGAGACGGAGAACCCCGAGAGCGCGGTGGTGTTCTGCAACACGCGCGAGGAGACCGAGCGGGTCGCCCAGGCGCTGCAGCGTGCGGGGTTCGACTCCGACTGGCTCAACGGCGACCTGCCCCAGTCCGATCGGGAGAAGGTCATGGCCGCCACGCGCGAGGGCAGGCTCCGCTACCTGGTGGCTACCGACGTCGCCGCGCGCGGGATCGACATCTCGCATCTGACGCACGTCATCAACTACGACTTCCCGGACACGGCCGAGCAGTACGTGCACCGCACGGGGCGCACCGGGCGCATGGGGCGGACCGGCACGGCGATCAACCTGATCCTGCCGCAGGACATCGGCGCGCTGTACATGTTGCGCCTGACCTACAAGATCAAGCCCTTCGAGAAGCAGCTTCCGACCACCGGCGAGCTCAAGACGCGCGCCGAGGCCGATCAGATCCAGATGCTCGCCGACGCCTTCGCAGCGCGGACTACCGATCCCGACGACATCGCCATGGCGCGTCGTCTGCTCACCCACGACAAGGCCGAGGTCATCATCGCCGGCCTGCTCCGCGACCACCTCGGCGAGCGCCCCAAGGCCGTCGAGGAAGCGGCCGCCGCGCGGCGTGGACGTGCTCCTCGACGCGTGAGCACGCCGCCCGCTGCACCTGCGCGCGCACCCGCGCCTCCTGCTCCGCGCGCACCCGCACCCGCACCGGCTCCGGCAGTCGCGCCCGCACCGGCTCCGGCAGTCGCGCCCGCACCGGTCGAGCCTCCGCCTGCCCCTGTGGCCCGTGCCGAGCGCGAGCCTGCGGCCGCTCGTCCCGAGCGCGAGCCTGCGGCTGCTCGTCCCGAGCGCGAGCCTGCGGCCGCTCGTCCCGAGCGCGAGCCTGCGGCCCGTCCGGAGCGCGAGGAGCGCCGCCGCGACGAACGCCCTGCCCCGCGACTGCCGCGACGTCGCGAGGACCTGCGTCCGCCGCGCGATCCCGAGCGCCGGCCCGAGCGTCCCGAAGACGACGACTCGATGGATCTGCCTCGCTACGAGGTGAGCGAGCTCCCCGGGGAGCCGATCGCCGCGGCTCCGGTGCAGGCTCCCGTTGCAGCGCCTGGAGCCGAGGCCGCGCCGGCCAAGGATATGTCCCGCATGAGCCACTCGGCCTTCGTGGACTGGTCTCCGCCCGCCCAGGACGATGACGACGTGCCGATCCTCGAAGCGATGGGCGACAGCATGACGCCTCCTGCGGCGGTGGAGGACATTCCGGTCGAGGATCAGTCGGAGCTGTTCGTGAACGTCGGGCGGCGCGACGGTGCGCGCAACGAGGACTTCATGCGCGTGCTGGAGGCAGCGGAGGGCTTGGAGTCCGCCGACGTGCTGCGAATCCGCATCCGCGATCGCCACACGTTCGTGGTGGTGCGTCGGGCGGTGCTCGATCGTGCGCTGGAGGCGCTGACGGGTGCGCGCATCGGATCGCGCACGGCTAACGCCGAGATCGCCAAGCCCCGAACCCCCTGAATCCCCCATCGTTGCACAGGATGCGTCATCGTGCACGCCCCGAGGTCGGGGGCGTGTCGCGATGTCGCGCACTTGGACCGGGAGCCGGAGCCGTCCACGCAGTAGCCGCTGCTCGCGGGAAGAATCGGCCGCGACGACGTTGCGCCGTCGAGTTCCGGACGGTATCTCTTGGAGACGATGTCATCGGGTGGAGGGACGCGAAGAGAGGATGCAGGCCGTCTGCGGCGCACGGTGGAGTGGGCGCTGAGTCAGTCGAAGGAGCAGGACGAGCTGGTGCGGATGCTTCGCAGGCTCGCGGCGATCTCGGCGCCGGACTCGGAGGACTTCCGCTTCGCGCATCGACATCTGGCGGAGCTGCTGGTGGAGCGTGAGCCGTGGCTGGCGGCGATCTCGGCGCGCCAAGTGATCGCGCAGACCCCGGATGACGACGGTGCGTGGGCGGTGCTGGGGCTGGCCTACACCGTGCTCGGGCACTTCCGCGCCGCGGTGTCGTGCTATCGGCGCGCGGCTGTACGTGCGCCGGGCAACCCCTGGTACGCGCACAACCTCGGGCACCTGCTCGATGTCACGCTCGATCGCCCGCACGAGGCGGTGCGCCTGCTCGAGCGGGCGCACAAGCTCGAGCCGAAGAACTCCGAGATCGCGACGTCGTACGCCCACACGCTCGGGCGGGTGGGGCGTCCGGCGGAGGGCAGGGTCTTGTTGCGCCGGTTCATGCGGGGCGCCGGCTCGGCGGCGGAGCGCAGGCTGCTCGAGTGGCTCGAGAAGACGGAGCTGGAGCAGGCTGCGCTGGCAGCGCGGGAAGCGCCGCGCAAGCGTCGCCCCCGGCGCAACACCAGCTAGGTCCCGCGCCCTGCATCGGCGGGCTTGACGCCTCCGCGCAAGCGTCGCCCCCGGCGGCACACCGGCTGGTTCCTCTTGCGCCCCGCTGCCCAACTGTCGCATGCCCTCCGCATGCACTCCGCTCGATCGTCGATCGCCGCCGCTTGCGCAGTCGTTGGCTTCACCTCCGCCGTGCTCGCGCAGCCCGCGCCCACCCCCCCTGCCCTGCCGGGCCCCGACGCGTCCGCGTCGTCGAGCGCTGCGGTGTCCGCTGCGCCGTTCAGCCCGCCGTCGGTCGATGATGCGTACCTGCGCGCCGTGCCCGAGGCGCAGGATCGGATCGGCTCCTGGACGCAGGCGGTGGAGCGGTTGCGGGCGCGCTCGACCGACATGCAGCTCGCGATGCTCGAGGTGGTGCGGGCCGAGGCGCAGGCGCGGGTGGCGCTCGCGGGTTCGCTGCCCACGATCACCGGGTCGGCGAACCTCACCGACAACCTGCTGCGCAAGGAGATCACGACGTACGACACGTCGCCGATGCTGCAGACGCCGCCCGGGGCGCCGATCCCGGTGACGACGACGATCCCGGCGGCGGTGACGTACGGCGGGACGCTGACGTTGACGCAGCCGCTGTTGGCGTTGCGCGCGTGGCACGCCAAGGGGACGGCGGAGATGGCGAGGGATGCGGCGCGGCTCGGGGTGGAGGAGCGCAAGAGGACGATCGCGCTCGGTGCGGCCAGCGCGATCGTGTCGGTGGTGACGGCGGAGCGCGTGGCGGAGCTGAACCGGGTCGGGCTGCGGGGCGCGCTGGAGCGGCTGCAGCTCACGCGGCGAAGGTTCGCGCTGGGGGCGTCGAACGCGCTCGACGTGCTGCGTGTGGAGCAGGACGCGGCGCAGGCGCGGGGAGCGATCGTGCAGGGCGACGACGCGCTGTTGCGCTCTCGGGAGGCGTTGGGGCTGGCGCTGGGGGTGGGGCACCCGGTGGGAGTGGAGCGGGAGATCTCGCTCGACGACATCCTGGCGACGACGCGTCGGATGTGCGAGGCGCAGGGGTCGATCGAGCAGCGGGCGGACATCCTGTCGGCGCGCAAGCAGGTGGAGCTGGGGGAGCGGAGCATCCGCGATGCGGAGCTGCAGTATGCGCCG
>JAKLDZ010000276.1 GCA_022703255.1 Myxococcota bacterium
CCCCGGAAACGGCTCGAGCAACGGATGCACCGCAATCCCCGCCGCTCCCACCGCCACCGCCGCCCGAATCCCCTCACCGAGGCGCGCGAGGAGCGGCCGGGCCAGGACGAACGACGCCGTGCCCGAACCCAGGTGCGATCGGGGGATGTCGTTCACCGCCGACTTCGGTCTCGGAAGACTCCCCCGAAGCCCGCCAGGGCTTCTGCACGCGCAGCCGACGGTTCTCAACCGTCGGCTCGCGCAATACGGACACGACGGAGTCGTTGCCGTGGGATCGAGAGCGTTGTCATGGGTTCTTCCGGTGGTTGCCGGGGTCGCTTCCGGTCTGATCGGTGCGATGGTGTTCTCGCCGCGGGCCGTCTCGACGACCCAGCCCCAGGCTGTGATACCGACCCAGCCGCCAATCGTCCGGACGGTGTACCTCTCCCCCGCCGGGACTCATTCCTTGCCGAACCCGGCAGCGGCGACTCACCCGGCTTCGGATCGGAATCCCGATCCTTCTCTCGAGGACCCCGCGGGACCCGAAGACGACGCCAGGCTGCGCTCGGAGAAGGTTGTGCGGCATCAGAACGCGATCGCAGCGCATCGGCAGCAGGGCCGGGATTCTCGCTGGGCGCGCGCGAGCGAGGCATCCCTCCGCGGAGACCTGGAGACCCTGTCTGCCGCGGCTCGGTTCGAAATCGAGGAGGTGGACTGCCGGTCCACGAGCTGCATCTCCACCGTTCGTTGGCCGAATCACTCGGCGGCGCTGGCGCTGTGGCCGGAGCTCCTTCACGCCAACTATCATCTGGGATGCGCACGGGAAATCACCCTGCCCGAGCCCGCTGACGTCTCGCAGCCGTATCACGCAACCATGGTGTTCAACTGCGAATCCCCGAGGAGCGACGTCCGATGAACCATCTGAGCCCTCCCCGTCCCCACCTGCGCGAAGCCCGCGCACGAACCGGCCTTCGCACCCCCGGCTCCGGAATCTTGCCTCTCCTCGCGCTGGGCATCCTTTCGGCTTGCGGCGGAAGGGTTCAGGTCGAGGAGCTGCAAGCGGGGGCTGGCTCGGCCCCGGACGCAGCCGCCGATGCTCCCGTCGTGAGCGACACCGGTGTGGGCGGCAGCGCCGGAGCTGGGGGCTCAGGGGGATACGCCGGAATGGCGGGCTCGGGTGGATCCGGCGGCACGGCGGGGGCGGCGGGCGCATGCGCCTCCTGCGGCCCCCTCGAGCAGTGCTGGCAAGATCATCGCTGCGTCGCAAAGCTCGTCACCCTCCCCCAGGGCTACGCCATCGACGCGACCGAGGTCACCCGCGGGCAGTACGCCGCCTGGATGGCCACCGATCCATCGACGGACGGTCAGGACGCGTGGTGCGGCTGGAACACCTCGTTTCTCCCAACCTACAGTGCCCCGAAGAAGGGTTGCGTGGCCGAGGCGTGGCCCCCGGCCTCGGACATGCTGCAGTATCCGATGGGGTGCGTGGACTGGTGCGACGCCCAGGCGTACTGCAGGGGAGTCGGGAAGCGGCTGTGCGGAGCGATCGGCGGCGGCGCCAATCCTTTGGATGCCTGGGCCGATCCGGCTGCAAGCCAGTGGTTCAATGCGTGCAGCTCCGGTGGACTCCACAACTACCCCTACGGCGGGAATCCGGACCTTGGGGAGACCGACGGTTACGAGCCGGAGACTTGCGGCACCGCCGATCCTTCCGCATACGCTCTCCTGCCCGTGGGATCGTTCCCCGAGTGCGTCTCGCACGAGCCAGGCTACGAGGGAGTCTATGATCTGAGCGGCAATGTATGGGAATGGGAGGACTCGTGTACGGGACCGACCGACCAGTACGACTCCTGCCGCGCTCGCGGGGGGGCAGCCGGAGATAACGCAGAGCGACTGCGCTGCGCGGAAGATACCTATGCGATCCAGTTCCGGCTGTTCCTGCACGTCGGTCTCGGATTCCGCTGCTGCGCACCGTGAAGGTGCCAGCCCGACGTACCGGATTCAAGCCCGGTTCGCCTGCGTGAGCGTTTAGCGAGCGCAACCACATGAAGTCCCCGAACCACCCTGGCTCGAGGGGCGCCTGACGTGGCGCCTCGACCGTGCGGTATTCGCCGACGAGGAGCTGCAGGTGGAGCGTGCGCGGCTGACGGGACGCGTGCTCACGGTGCTGTTCGAGTGGCAGCGTGCGGTGGCTCTTCCCGATGATCATGCCCCGTTCGTCCAATCGGCCCAGTACCCGCACCCGAGATACCACGCCCAGGCTGGAGTGCGAAACGCGCGAAGGGATCGATCGCGGGGCTACTTCGCCACGCAGGAGACGACCTCGGAGCAGGAGGGTTTCCGCGAGCAGGCGAGCGTGAAGGTCGAGGGCTTCATCTGGCACTCACGCCCAATTCGATGGTCGCCAGGAACCGGCACGGACGGCGGCAACTCCCGACCTCGCACTCCGCGCATGCCGCGGGCCCCCGATTCGAATGCGCGATCGCAATCGGTTCGTCCCGGAACACATTGCCCACCACCTGCGGATCCGCCTCGCAGCGTCGCACGTTGCCCAGCGGATCCACGACCGCACGGCTGTCGTCGCAGGCGCACGCCGCGCGGAACATGGCCTCGGCCCCGCCGGGAACCCTGCCATCGCCGATGGGATACGAAAACAGAATCGGGATTCCCCACCGGGCCGATTGCTCCGCAAGCCCCGCGATCGCCTCGACGATCTCATCGGCCGCAGGCACGAGCTCCGCGGGCAGCGCCCCCGGAAACGGCTCGAGCAACGGATGCACCGCAATCCCCGCCGCCCCCACCGCCACCGCCGCGCGAATCCCCTCGCCGAGGCGCGCGAGGAACGGCCGCGCCAGGACGAACGACGCCGTGCAGTGGATTCCCTCCGCCTGCAGCAGCGCGATCGTCTCGAGTCCCGCCGACACCGCAGCATCCTGGTCCGCCCGCTCCGCACACAGCGAGACCTCGGCCGCTCTCAACCCCGCGCGGGCCAGCCCCCGCGCCCCGGCGCGATCCATCAGGCCTCCATGCGTCGAGAGCCCCACCGCGACTCCACGCCCCGACACGTGACCGACGAGCTCCAGCGCCCCCTCGCACAACAACGGCTCCCCGCCGATCAGGGTCACCGTGCGCGGGGAGAACACGTCCAGCGCCCGATCGGCCCAGCCTCGAAGCTCGGACCGCGACAGCTCGTGCCGCGGATACCGCGCGTCGGACCTCCAGACGTTGTAGCAGTGCGCGCAGGCGCGGTCGCACCGCTGGGTCAGCTCCAGCAGCAACGAGCCGACTCTCATCGCTCGAGGTCGGCGACCATGGCATCGATCACCGGCGCGATCCGACGGGCCTCGTCGATGCCCCGCTGAAGGTCCGCAATTACGGCGTCGGCCGAGGCGTCCGATCCCTGCGAATGTCGCGCGCCGAGGCTCCGCGACAGGTCCTCGAGGGTCTCGGCCCGGGTGTCGAGCCCCGCGTGATATGCGCCATGGAGCTTCTGCAGGGCGACGAGAAGTTGAGTTCGTTGCGTGACGGCCTCGAGCGCGACTCGGTAGTCCTGCGCCGAAGCGCCTGCCTTGCGCAGCTCGATCAAGGCGTCGATCCTCTTCTCGATCGCCGCGCCGACGTGAGCGGTCGCGAGCTCGGATTCCGACGGCATGCGATGCGAGACCATGAGGCGGAACTCGAGGCCAGTGAGGACCTGGATGCGCGTGTGAAGGATGCCGCGCAGCGCAGGGAGCACCGAGGGGTCCAGCGCCGCCGCAGAGGGCTCCTTCTCGATCGCATCGAGCGCATTGTGCGCCCGCTCCCCCACCTCTTGCACCTGCGGAGCCGACGGCGCGCCAGGGCCGGAACCGATGGACGTGAGCTCGTCGAGCTTGCGCCACGGCTCGCGCAGCCTCGCCCAGGATGCGGTGCGGAGCAGCTCGAGCGGCGCCGTCAACGGCGCGGCAGCGTCGGCATCGGACGCGGTCCCAGGAGCCTGGTCGACGGGCGCGGGGGGCACCACCACGGTCGCCAGGGGCGATGCCCCGTCGGCCCCTTTCGCTTCGGGCGTTGCAGACCGGCAAGCGGCAAGGCTGCACGCGGTCACGACGAGTCCGGCTGCGCGACTGGACCACATACCCGGCCTTTACCACGAATGCGGCGGTGCATGGGAGACGCACGGTCGGGTTCCAACTCGGGGCGACCCGCTCTACCCTGGTGCCGATGCCCCACCTCTGGACCGCTGCAGCCCTGCTCCTGACACTCGCGTCGATGTCGCTCGGCGGATGCTCCTCGTCCGACGACAACGCACCGGCGGGCGCTCCGGATGCCTCGGCAGCTTCCGATGCCTTGCAGGATGGTTCGTCTGCCGACACACTCGAGGCAGCGACGCAGCCCGGGGACGCGGACTCTTCGGACGCGGCGCCAGCGGATGGCACGTCGACGGACGCACAGGAGCTCGGGGACACGGAGACGGAGGAGGCAACCATGCCGGACGCTGGGGCGGGACCCGTTTTGCTGTCGCTCAACCTGCACTGTCTCAAGGTGGAGGGGTCGGACTTCACCGACAACACGCAGCGCCTGGCGAAGGTGGCGGAGATCGCGGCGGCCGAGGGAGTCACGGCGATCGCGCTCCAGGAGGTGTGCGAGAACGCCTCGATGAAGGCGCTCGACGTGCTGCACGCGCAGCTCGAGCTGGCCACCGGCACGACCTGGGGCAAGGCCCGTGCGCACGCGCACACCGCCTGGGAGGGGACGCCGGACGAGGCCCAGGAAGGGCTCGCCATCGTGGCACGAGGCGCGCTCACCGACGTGACGGTCGTGGAGTACCGCAAGCAGAGCGGACTGCTCCGCGTGGCGATCGGCGCAACGCTCGCCCCGGAAGCGGGCGGGTACAGGCTCTGGAGCGTGCACCTGGACTACACCGATCCCGCGGTCCGCCTGGCGCAAGCGCGGGAGACCGCCGCGCTGGTCCTCGCCCACGCCGATCCCTCGCTCGACGTGATCATCGCCGGGGACTTCAACGCGCAGGCAGGCTCCCCTTCGATCCTCGCGACCGAATCGTTCGGCTTCCAGGACTTGTCGTCATCGCTGGGGGGCAATCTGATCGACCACGTGTTCACGCACCGCGGCTCGCGGCTGCGGGCAACCATGTCGCGCCTCGCCTTCGACGGCACGACCCAGCCGCGCGTTTCGGATCACCCCGGGGTGATCGTGGGGCTCACGTCGGTGACGCCGACGCCGGTGACGATCACACGGCTCGAGGCCCATGCGACTCTGGCCTCGGGCGACGCGCTGTGGTTGCGGGGGAATGCTCCGTCGCTCGACTGGACGTGGGGAGTGCCCGCGTGGAAGGTGAGCGACGGAATCTACCGCTGGGTGGGTACGGAGATTCCGAAGGGGGTAGCGTTCGAATACAAGTGGCTGCGCAACGACGAAGCGTGGCAGACGGGGGCCAACGAATCTGCCGCGGGAGGCGACAGCGACGTGGCGAGTCCTTCGTTCTGAGGTGGTGCGGATTCGGAGCGCGGGTGGAGAGGCTCAGCCGAGGCGGCGGCACTCCATGTAGAAGCGCTTCTCGTGGGCTTCGCCCATGGAGAAGGTCTTGCGAGGCAGGACGCCGTCGAGGATGACCGAGCGGAACAGGTCGTGCTTGTCCATCCCGGGCAGGAAGAAGCCGATGTTGCCCGGCTTGCGACCGAGCTCATCGACGACCTCGGTGCCGTGGACGTAGTCGATTTCCTTGGCGCCGCCGCCCTTGACGAAGGGGTCGAGGAAGGCCTGGAGGGTGCCGACGGGCAGGCCCGCGGGGGAGCCGGTGACCTCGAGGACCTCGTAGCCGGCTGCGTGCATGACACCGATGCGATGGGTGGTGCGGTCGGAGGATTCGACGAGCTTCTTGAGGGCGTCGACGTTGGGGACGGGGACGCGCTTGACCTTGCCGGGGTAGTGGGCCTCGAGCTCCTGGAGGATGTCGCGGCCCTGTGCGAGGTGGAAGAGGACGCGATGGATGGGTTCGAAGACGAGGGCCTTGTCGTGGAGGTTCTCGAGCTCGACGAGAGCCCAGCGGAGCGGGCTGTCGAGCCCCGCGCCTTCCTTCTTGGCGTCTTCCCAGATCGCCTTGGCGGTGGCGAGCGAGTGGTTGCCGTCGCCCACGGCGAACAGCAGCACCGGGGTCTGGGCCTTCAAGTCGTACTTCGCCTGGAACTTCGCAGGATCCGCGAGGCGGCCGAGGGCATCGATAACGCCCTTCTCGAGGGCGGCGTCGTTGACGCGGTACCCGGCAAGGTGCCCGCCCTTCTGCATGAGCTCGAAGTCGTAGACCTTCTCGAGCTTCGCCTTGGCAGCCGCGACAGGGCCGATCATCGCGTCGTCGGGATCGTCGACCAGGATCAGGATGTGCGGCAGCTCGAGGGGGGCGCCCTTGCGAATGCGCACGCGCGGCGGAATGCGCTCGAGGATGGTGCCCTCGGTGGCGCGCACGAGCGTGGTGGAGCCGCGGTTGTAGTCGTACTTCTCGAGGTCGATGCACGCGACGATACCGCGACGGGTGCGGCCTTCCACGGTGCGCTCGACGTACACGAGCCCTTCGCGGCTTTCGAACAGCCCGGAGTCGAGATAGCCACGCATCGAGGCGCGGATGTTGCGAATGCGGGAATCGGGATCGGCCTCGTTGAGGAACACCTCCGGGTAGATGATGTTCAGCGTCGAGGGGCTGTCACCGGCGATCCGCTTGACCTCGGCCCAGTACTCGGGCTGGGAGGTGTACTGGTCGCAGGCAACGACGGCCCAGCGGTCCAGGGCGGCGCCCTGCTTGGGGAGAAGCACATCGGGAACGGCGATCCCCGCCGATTCGAACGTACGCATCGCTCAGGTCTCCTTGTCATGCCGGGGCCGCCATGCCTGGAGCGGCCCCAAAGGGGCCCGTACCGTACCCCAGCGGCAAGCGACTGGGAACACCCTCGCCACGCCGCGAACGCCGCCCACGACCCGCCCATCGGGCGCCGAGGAGAGTTCAGCGGCAGGCCGAAGCGACGCACGAGGCCATGCGCCCCAGCCCTTCGGAGAAGACCGCCTCGGCGGGCAGGAGGCTCAGCACGAGGAACCCGTCGGATTCGAACCCGAAGAAGCTCCCCGGATGGGCCACGACCCCCGCCTCACGCACGAGCGTGACGGCCCACTGCTCGTCGGTCATGACGCGCGGCACGCGCAGGACGGCGTACCAACCGGCCTCGACATGCCAGGCGGTCAGGGGCGACGGCGGGGCGACGATCCGCTGAATCGTGGCGAGGTTGGCGCGGATTCGCGTGCACAACTGCGCTCTCACGACTCCCGCGGTGCGAAGGAGCTGCGCCGCGCCGCGTTGCACCGGCGTGCCGACCGACAGGAACGTGTCCGCGATCATCTCGAGCCTCGCCATCGCTTGCGCGACCTGGGCCTCGGGACCGCCGGCGAGGATCCAACCGAGCTTCATCTGCGGCAGGCACGCAGCCTTCGAAAGCCCACCCAAGGAAAACGACAGCACGCGCGACGCCGCGGCGACACACGGAATCCGATCCGGCGCGTCCTCCCAGACATACGGCTCGAACACCTCGTCGGACACGATCGCAAGCTCGTGCTCCATCGCAAGCCCCTCGAAGGCGTCGAGCTCGTCGCGGCGAAGGCACGATCCGGTCGGGTTGTTGGGACTCACTACGAAGATCGCTCGCGTGCGCGCGTCGATCGCGTCGCGCACGCTCTGCACGTCCACATGCCAGCGGCCGTCGTAGCGCAGCGAATACGGGCGCACGCGCACGCACTCGAGGCGCGCGAGATCGTCGAAGAGGGGGTAGCTCGGCTGCGGCACGAGGATGGAGTCGCCTGGGTCGCAGAGCAGGTCGAGGAGGAAGGCGTAGGCTTCGCTGGACGACGCGGTGAGCAGGAGCCGGTCGGCGGAGGCGGGGATGCCGCGACTGCGGAAGTCGTCGGCGACGGATTCACGCGCCTCGGGGAGACCGAAGGCCTC